>NZ_JADOZQ010000007.1:28219-120507 GCF_015669105.1 Romboutsia sp. D33t1_170424_H2
ACATCTTTTGTACGTTGATGTATTTGTCTATATCCTTCAAATCCAAGACGTAAGAAGTTATAATATTGTCCTATAACTTGACTTGCTGATCTTGAGAAGTTTATAGCCATAGTTGGCATTGATCCACCTAAGTAACTTACTTCAAATATTAATTCTTTTGGTAAGTATTCTTCATCTTTCCATATTACCCAACCTATACCTGGGTATACTAATCCATATTTATGACCTGATGTACTTATTGAAACTACATTTTTTAATCTAAAGTCCCATTCAAGCTCTGGATCTATAAATGGTACGAACATACCACCTGATGCACCATCTATATGTATAGGTACTGATATCTTAGCTGTTTTATTGTATTCTTCTAATAAAGCATCTAATGCTTTTATATCATCAAATTTACCTGTGTATGTTATACCTAGTAAACCTACTACACCTATTGTATAATCATCTACATAATCTAACACTTTGTCTACATCTAAACTCATGTGTTCTTCATCCATTGGTACTAAACGCATTTCTATATCCCAATATACACAGAATTTTTCCCAACAAACTTGATATCCTGAAGATATTACTAAGTTTGGTTTCTTAGCATTTACATCTATTCCCGCTTCTTTTGCTCTATTTCTCCATCTGAATTTCATAGCCATACCACCTAGCATACATGCTTCAGATGAACCTACTGTAGAAGTACCTATGTATTTCATATCTTCTGGTGCATTCCATAAATCTGCTAACATACTAACACATCTATTTTCCATTTCTGTTGTTTGTGGATATTCAGACTTATCTATAGCATTTTTTTCTAATGTTTCTGCCATAAGTTTAGTTGCTTCTGGTTCCATATAAGTTTGGCAGAATGTACATAAATTAAGTCTTGCATTACCTTCATTCATTAACTCATCTTTAATTAATTGATATGCTACATTTGGAGCAATAGAATCTTTCCCTAAAACATCTTTGGCTACCTCAGAGCCAGATTCTATTGTCCCAAATACTGGTGTATCATATTTATCGCCTAATCTGTCTTTTCTACTAAATAACATTTTTGATTCCTCCTAATAGTGTTTTTATAATTATTAATTTTAATAATTATAAATTTAATTTTTTGTTCAAATTATTGAGCATTTTTCATTTTAGACTTTTTATATATTATTTTGTTTTTTGTTATACTATATATATACCTCTCTTTTTGTGTGTTAAACATATTTTTACAATTTTTTTATATATTTTTTCTTTTTTCTAAATTTTCTTTATAATAGAAAAGAGTATTTTTCAATGCATAAAACAAGTTCTATACATTTCAAAATACTCTTTTTTGCAATTTAATTTTATATTAAAATCAATTTTCTTGTTTAAGTTAATTATTTTGAAGATGAAGTTCCACTTTCTAATATAGATACTATAGAGAATAATGTAAAACAAATAGCTCCAAGTCCAATCATTACACGCGCTGGTATAAAGTATGCTATATTAAATATTTCAGCTTCAAATAAAAATGCTCCCATAAATAAGCATATAAGTGCTGTCACTACTGGTATTAAAGGTACTCTCTTAGCTAATGGATTTGATTTTCTCCACACCATTCCTAATAAAAGTACTTTACTTAATATACTGTAACATACTATCCCTAATCCAATTAGAACAAATCCTGGAGCTATCCAAGCAGGATTTGTAGCTATTGAAAGTACTGCTATCCCCCATATTATATCTATGGTTCCTAATATAACAACTAATATTGACCATTTATAGCGCTCTTTCTCTGTAAACTTATTTTGTATTTGTCTTACAACACTAGCTACTAGTGCTACTAAGCTAGCACAAACTAATGAGATTCCTATTATTACATGCCCTGCTACAAAATTTTCAGTAGCCGAAGATGACATTAATAAATATATACCCCTAATAAAAGCAATTAACGCGCAAACAACAGGTACTGATATTAATATTTTAGCTGTAGATTCTTTAAAAGAATCTTCAGGTTCATCTCCTTCTTTTAAATTAGAACTATTTTTAGGTATTAAAAGAAATTTAGTTGATGAAGTTGCAACTGTTGAAACACAACAAGCTATTAATCCTAATCCAAATACTACGTTTCCTGAAACAACATATGCTGAATTTTGACCTGCTGTTTCAAATAACATTATTCCTGATACCATTGTAAATATTGATGCTAAATAACCTATACTTGGTAAAACCCACTTATCAAAATTATTGTACTTATTTATAAGCTGTCTTATTATAGTTGCTGCAGTGGTAAATAGTGCAATACATATAGCTGTTAAATATATCAGAACATGGCCTGCAACTACAAACTCAGATCCTATTAATTGCCCTAAATTTTTCACATAAAACCCATACCCTAGACATACCACTCCCATAAGTAATGGTATCGCCCTAAAAAATATACTAATATAATAATTCATCTTTCTTACCTCCAAAAAAATTTTGAAAGTAGATAAAAATCAAACCAATACCTACATATTAATTATTAGCTTGATTCATAGCTACTTATCTTATTGTAAAAAAGCAACTAGAATTATATTTAATTCCAATTGCTTTTTTATATATATTTTACCAAGTTAGATTAAAGGTTTGATTACTAAAATCTTATTATAATTTAATTTATTTTTAGTGAGTAAATCCATATTTTTTATTTTCTTGTTTTTTTCCATGAACTAATATCTTAGCATTATTTAAATCATTTATAGCCATTTTTAGATCTCTTATGAATAATTCAGCCATATCATAACTTAAGTCTGCTCTACATACTATACGTTGTATTATTGTATCTTGTAGGTTAACTGGTAATGGATATGCTGGTATTTGCCATCCTTTCATAGCTAGTCTATCTGCTAAATCATATAATGTCCATTGTACATCATCTTCATTTTTTAATCTGTAACATACTATTGGTAAATTTTCACCATCATTATAGATTTTAAATAAACCAGTAGCTTCTATTTCTCTACTTAAGTACATAGCTACTTCTTTTGTACGTTGATGTATTTGTCTATATCCTTCAAATCCAAGACGTAAGAAGTTATAATATTGTCCTATAACTTGACTTGCTGATCTTGAGAAGTTTATAGCCATAGTTGGCATTGATCCACCTAAGTAACTTACTTCAAATATTAATTCTTTTGGTAAATATTCTTCATCTTTCCATATTACCCAACCTATACCTGGGTATACTAATCCGTATTTATGTCCTGATGTACTTATTGAAACTACATTTTTTAATCTAAAGTCCCATTCAAGTTCTGGATTTATAAATGGAGTAAACATACCACCTGATGCAGCGTCTACGTGTATAGGTAATGATACTTTAGCTGTTTTATTATACTCTTCTACTACTGCGTCTAATGCTTTTATATCATCAAACTTACCTGTATATGTTATCCCTAATAAAGCTGCTATACCTATTGTATAATCATCTACATAATCTAACACCTTATTAATGTCTAAACTCATATGTTCTTCATCCATTGGCACTGTACGCATTTCTATATCCCAATATACACAGAATTTTTCCCAGCAAACTTGATATCCTGAAGATACTACTAAGTTTGGTTTCTTAGCATTTACATCTATTCCTGCTTTTTCTGCTCTATTTCTCCATCTGAATTTCATAGCCATACCACCTAGCATACATGCTTCAGATGATCCTACTGTTGATGTACCTATATAGTTCAACTCTTTTGGAGCATTCCATAGGTTAGCTATCATATCAACACATCTATTTTCCATTTCTGTTGTTTGTGGATATTCAGATTTATCTATGGCATTTTTTTCTAATGTTTCTGCCATAAGTTTTGTTGCTTCTGGCTCCATATAAGTTTGACAGAATGTAGCTAAGTTAAGTCTTGCATTTCCTTCATTCATTAACTCATCTTTAATTAATTGATACGCCACGTTTGGAGCAATAGAATCTTTCCCTATTACGTCTTTTGGAATATTAGAGCCAGACTCTATTGTCCCAAACACTGGTGTGCTGTAAGTATCTTCTTTTTTACTACATAACATTTTAAAAATCCTCCTAGAACTTCATGCTTTGATTTAAATTTTTAATGATTTTTTCTAGTGTCTATTTTGCGACTTTTTTACACTTTCTTTAGAGCTAAGACTGTTTAATTAGCCTTTCTCTTTTTATCAGTTATTGCATAAATTACAAAAGGTATTAGAATAGTTATTACAAAACTAACACTTAATATTGTTAAATATTCTGTAACACTCTTACCACTTAATTGGCTAGGTGGAACAAATGATATTACTAGAGCAAATATAGATGTTATGAATCCACATGCTGCTACTATTAATTTAAATGTTTTTCCTCCTGGAACTTGGTAAGAACGTTTTAAATCTTTATGTTTAAGTACTAAAGTAAAGTATCCTATGAAGAATAGTAAGTATCCTACTAGATATATTACAACTGTTAGTGATATTGCTGTAAGGAAAGATACGTTATTTCCTCCTCCACCAAAAGTAAGAACAGCTGCCCATATTGTAACTACTATTCCTTGAATTAATACTAAACGTACTGGAACATCATGTTCATTTGTTTTTGTTAATGATTTAGGTAAAATTCCTTTTTGTGCTGCTGAATACATTCCTCTTGAAGGACCTACAACCCAAGCACTAACTTCTCCCATTACTCCTAAAGCTAATAATAAAGCTATTAATTTTACAAGCCATGTAGCATTAGCACTAAAATGAAGTATTAGAACTTTAAATGTTTCAACAACACCTGAACTTAAGCTTAATTGAGACTTAGGTATTACAGATGCTACTGTTAAACCACCTATAGTATTTAGTATTATAGCTAGTACTACTAATATTATCATTGCTAATGGGTAATTTTTCTTAGCATTTTCTAATTCATTTACATGAGATGCTGATGCTTCAACCCCCATATAAGCTAATATAAATGAAACGAATACAACTAATGTATTTACCTTTGTAAAATCAGGTACGAAATATTTCATTCCAATTTTTACATCTACTGGGTTACCTTGTACTAAGTATGCTATTGATAAACCAAATAAAATTATAGCGGGTATAACTATACCAAATATAAATCCAGCCTTAGCTATCTTAGCTGTGTTTTTTGTTCCGCCTAACTGAGAAAATGTTAATCCCCAGAATATAACTAAAACTCCTATAAATTTTATAGCTGGAACATTGTTTAACGCATTCCAGTTAAATATGTATGAAACACATCCTAAAATAAAATAAATCATAGTTACAAATCCAACTGTGATTTGGAACCATTGGAAGAATATAGCTGCAAAGCCGTATCTTTCACCTAGAGTATTACCTACCCAAGCGAATATTCCCCCTTCTTGCCATCCTTCTACAGTGGCCATTTCTGCTGCACATAAAGCAACTGGTAAAAACCATAAAATTCCTCCTAATAAAAGGAAAAATACTAGATTAAATCCTGATGTTGCGAATGTTGGATATTCATAAACAGTCATTACCATTGATGCTGTCATTGCAAAGAATGCAAACAATGTAAGTGTTCCCTTTTTACCTACTTGTGCATCTTTCATTTGAATCATCTCCTAGGTATTAATTTTTTCTAACATATACTAAATTATCTTAGGCCTAAAGTAACTTATTGTCGTTATATGACATAAATACCCACGCTTCAACATCCATAACCATTTGATTTAAAATTTATTTAGTTTTCTTATTTTATAATTTTCTAACTTTTTCCATGTGTTAAAATTAATAAACACCACTTTAGAGATATCTCTAAAGTGGTGTTTATTAATTTTATTATTCAGCTATATTGTATACTTCTAAACCTTCATTCATTATATGCTTCTTTTTCACTTCAACTAAAGCCTTTAATGTATCAAGTGATGTCATTACTTCCGTAGAGAACTCTGTTGCAGTTCTTCTTATTTTAAATCCATCTCTTGTTGAGTCATTCCCTTTAGTAGGGGTATTTATTACTATATCTACTTGCTTGTTTCTTATAACATCAAGTATGTTTGGTCTAGCTTCTTCTACTCTCTTAACTATATCAGCATCTATTCCATTTTCTTGTAATATCTTAGCTGTTCCTTCTGTAGCTACGAAAGTATAGCCTAATTCATTCATATCTTTTGCTATTTCTATAAACTCTTCTTTATCATGATTATTTATAGTTGCAAGCACTACACCTTTTTTATCAGACATAGTTTTTCCTGCTCCTAAGAACCCTTTATATAAAGCTTCTTCTAAAGTCTCACCTACACCTAATACCTCTCCTGTAGATTTCATCTCAGGTCCAAGACTTACATCAACACTAGCAAGTTTTGACATTGAGAATACTGGCACCTTTACAGATACTAAATTAGGCTCTTTATATACACCTGTTCCATATCCTAAGTCTACTAACTTCTCTCCCAACATACATCTAGTAGCTAAGTCTACTATAGGTACATTGCTTACCTTACTTATATAAGGTACAGTTCTACTTGCCCTTGGGTTAACTTCTATTATATATAATTCATTTTTGAATTCTATAAATTGTATATTTACCATTCCAAGTACATTTAACTCTAGTGCTATTTTTTTAGTGTAATCTAATATTTTAGCTTTTATTTCATCATTTATATTTTGACTTGGATACATTGTTATACTATCCCCAGAATGAACCCCAGCTCTTTCTAAATGCTCCATTATTCCTGGTATTAGTATATTTTCTCCATCACATATAGCATCTACTTCTATTTCCCTACCTATTAAGTACTTATCTATAAGTACTGGATTTTTCTTGTCTCTCTTGAAAGCATCTTCTAAGTATCTAGCTAACTTAGTTTCATCATAAGTTATTTCCATACCTTGACCACCAAGTACATAAGACGGTCTAACTAATACTGGGTATTCTAACCTTTTTGCTTCCTCTATACCTTCTTCAACTGACCATATAGCCTTTCCTTTTGGTCTGTTTATATCTAATTTCTCTAGTAGTTCTTCAAACTTTTCTCTATCTTCTGCTGCATCTATGTCAGTAAAGTCAGTTCCTAATATTTTTATATTCTTTTCATGTAAGAATTTAGCTAACTTTATAGCTGTTTGACCACCAAATTGAAGTATTACCCCATCTGGATTTTCTTTTTCTATTATATTTAATACTTCTTCTTCTGTTAATGGTTCGAAGTATAATTTATCTGATGTATCAAAGTCTGTACTTACTGTTTCTGGGTTATTGTTTACTATTATAGTTTCTATTCCCATTTTTCTTAATGATTTTACACAATGTACTGAGCAATAATCAAATTCTATACCTTGGCCTATTCTTATTGGACCAGAACCTAATACTACAACTTTTTTCTTATCGCTTACCTCTACTTCATCAAATTGCTCATAAGTTGAGTAGTAGTATGGAGATAATGCATCAAACTCTCCTCCACAAGTGTCAACCATCTTATATGCTGGCTGTATGTTGTATAACTTTCTTAATTCACATAATCTTTCTGGACTTATCTTCATTAGGTCAGCTATACCTTTATCTGAGAATCCTTTTTTCTTTAGTTCTAATAGGTAATCTTTATTTAAGTCTTCTATTTTCATACCTCTTAATTTTTCTTCTTGCTCTACTATCCACTTAAACTTGTGTATAAACCACTTATCTACACCTGTTATTTGCTCTATCATGTCAACTTTATAGCCTCTTCTTATCATTTCAGCTAAGTCGAATAATCTTTCGTCATCTGGTACCACTATACTCTTCTTTAATTCTTCTAAGCTCTTTTCTTCTGAAGGAGCATGAACTAATGAATATTTTCCTATTTCAAGAGATCTTATACCTTTTAACATTGCAGCTTCAAAGTTACTTCCTATACTCATTATTTCTCCAGTTGCCATCATCTTTGTTCCTAACTTCCTATTAGCTTGCTTGAACTTATCAAATGGCCACTTTGGTATCTTAACTACTACATAATCAAGCGTTGGCTCAAAACATGCGTATGTTTTCTTTGTAACTGCATTTTCTATTTCGTCTAGAGTGTATCCTAAAGCTATTTTTGCAGCAACCTTAGCTATTGGGTATCCAGTAGCCTTAGATGCTAATGCCGAAGATCTACTAACTCTTGGGTTTATTTCTATAATTGCATATTCTAAACTGTGTGGGTTAAGTGCTATCTGTACATTACACCCACCTTTAACCTCTATTGCATTTATTATATCTATAGATGCTTTTCTAAGCATTTGGTATTCTCTATCACTTAAAGTTTGACTTGGAGCTACAACTATACTATCCCCTGTATGAACTCCAACAGGGTCTATATTTTCCATATTACATACAGTTATACAATTTCCATTGCCATCTCTTATTACTTCATATTCTATTTCTTTCCAACCCTTTATACTTTTTTCAAGCAATACTTGGTTAACCGGGCTTAATTGTAAACCTTGAGTAAGTATTTCTGTAAGTTCTTCAACATTTTCAGCTATACCTCCTCCAGTTCCACCTAGTGTATATGCAGGTCTAACAACTACTGGGTATCCTATTTTTCCTGCAAACTCTAATCCACTTTCTAAGTCAGTTACTATATCACTAACTACAACTGGTTGATTTATTTCTCTCATTACTTCTCTGAAAGTATCTCTGTCTTCACCTTTTTTTATAGATTCAACAGATGTACCTATTATTTCAACATTATACTTTTCAAGTATTCCAGCTTCATGTAATTCAACTGCTAAATTAAGAGCTGTTTGACCACCCATTCCTGCTAATAAGCTATCTGGTCTTTCCTTTTCTATTATTTTTTCTATAAATTCTATTGTTAATGGTTCTATATATATTTTATCCGCTACTTCTTTGTCCGTCATTATAGTAGCTGGGTTACTGTTTATTAATACGACTTCTATTCCTTCTTCTTTTAATGCTTGGCAAGCTTGTGTTCCAGAATAATCAAACTCTGCTGCTTGCCCTATGATTATAGGTCCTGAACCTAATACTAGTGTCTTTTTTATTCTATCTATTTTAGGCATAATTTTTTCTCCTTATCTAATTAAATTTAACAATCTATACTAATGCTAAGAATTTATCAAATATATAATCATTGTCTTTTGGCCCTGGGCAAGCCTCTGGATGATACTGGACACTGTATATAGGTAATTTTGTATGTCTCATTCCTTCTACAGTATTGTCGTTTAAGTTTATATGCGTTACTTCCATATCCTGTGGTAATTCACATACGTAATAACCGTGATTTTGAGATGTTATAAATACTTTGTTTTCCTCTAAATCTTTAACTGGATGATTTCCACCTCTGTGTCCAAACTTTAACTTTCCTGTTTTTCCACCTAAAGTTAATGCTAGTAATTGGTGTCCTAAGCATATTCCTGCTATTGGCTTTTTACCAATTAATTCTTTTATATTTTCTATAACATCTTCTAAATCTTCAGGATCTCCAGGTCCATTAGATAAGAATATTAAATCTGGGTTTATTCCTAATACATCTTCTGGCTTTGTTGTTGCAGGAAATACGGTTATATCACATCCACGATTTGCAAATGATCTTAGTATGTTTTCCTTAACTCCAAAGTCCATTACAGCAACTTTTGTTCCTCTTCCAGCTATATGCTCTACTTCTTTCCTAGTTACTGTTTTTACTGCTTGAGTATTTGAGAATGCATCTAATTTAGCTTGAACTTGCTCTAATGATGTACCTTCTAAAGTTATTATGCCTTTCATAGTTCCGTTGTTTCTTAATATTTTTGTAAGAGCTCTTGTATCTATTCCTTCAAGCCCTATAACTTTATTTTGCTTTAGGTATGTGTCTAAATCCATTTCACATCTAAAGTTATTTGGCATATCACTTTTTTCTCGTACTATAAATCCCTTTACATGAACTCCCTTAGATTCTACGTCTTCTAAGTTTATACCATAGTTTCCTACAAGAGGATATGTCATCGTTACTATCTGTCCATAGTACGAAGGATCTGTTAACACTTCTCCATATCCTGTCATAGAAGTATTGAATACTACTTCTCCTACACTGTCATTTAAATATCCAAAGGCTTTACCTTCGAATATAGTTCCATCTTGTAATATTAATTTCCCCTTCATATTAACCCTCCTAAGCATTCGCTATTTCATTTACTATATTTTTAGCTAACTGAGCTGGATTTTCAGCTTTAGTTATAGGTCTTCCAACTACTAAATAATGTGCTCCTTTGTTGATTGCATCAGCTGGAGTTACTACTCTCTTTTGATCTCCCTTGTCTGCACCTGCTGGTCTTACACCTGGGCATACTGTTACGAAATCTTTTCCGCAAGCCTCAACTATCTTATCTACTTCTTGTGCTGAACAAACTATTCCATCAATTCCTGCTTCCTTAGCTAGTTTGGCTCTTTTTATAGCTAATTCTTCTGTAGTCATATTGCATCCTATATCTTGTAAATCTTTATTGCTTAGCGATGTTAATACTGTAACACCTACTATTATAGGTTTTTCTATATTCAATTTCTCAGCCTCTTCCTTAGCAGCTAATGCACATTGTCTCATACCTTCCATATCAGAAACATGTATTGTCATTAACCAAACATTATCCCTAACTGCTGCTCTTACTGCACTTTGCATAGTATTTGGTATATCATGGAACTTAAGGTCTAAGAATATTTTTTTACCTTTTTCTTTTAAGTAATCTACTGTTTTACCTCTTGTTGCTACATATTGTTCTAACCCTACTTTAAATATATCCACTTCATTTTCTAGTGTATCTATTAATTCTTTAGCTTTATCAAATTCGTTAGTGTCTATCGCCACTATTAGTTTGTCTTTTCCATTTACCATAATTTTACTCCCCTTTTTAATAAAGCCTTAATAAAAAATCCTCATACCACAGGGTATAAGGATTCTATCTATACATAACATTACATTTATAAGCTATGAGATATCTTTCCCAGCCTCTCTGGACTAGTTTAAAAGACTTTATTATATTTTTATTTTAAAAATTCACTTCGTTCATATCGCCAACGATATGGCTTCGTATTCACTCAGTCACATCCGTTGCTAAAAAAACCTCTAGCCAATCCAGCTAGAGGTTATATATACAAAATTAATTATTATAGTTAACCTTTTTAGCCTCTCTGGACTAGTTTCAAGGAATTTCTATTTTATTTTAATTACATACTACACTTCATATCCTCTCGGGATATTTTAAAGCTTTATCTTGTATACAATTATTACATCTTTTCCTTTTAATGTCAACTCTTCTTTTATTCTTCTATCTTTATAAATCGATATAATATATAATATTTTCTATTCTTCTATTATAGCACTTATATAATACTCTTTCCCTAATCTTTTTTTAGCCTTTGTTTTTTCATATTTTACTTTCATATCATATTTTTTACAAGCTATATCAAAATTTCTAAGACAAATTCCCATACTTATTTTACTCATTTTCTCTATAGACTTTTTTTGTTTTTCTTCATATATATCAATAGATGTTTTCGTATTGTAAAATCTCCAAGGTTGTACATTCTTTACAGATGATGACATTCTTACAGCACTTAATATTTTAGTCCACTTTCTATCCATTTTCTTTGATATTTCTTTTATTCTTTTTCTTCTTGGCTCTGCATTTACATTTCTAAAAATATGCTCTCCTTCTTTTGGGTATCCAAAAGCTATTACAATATATGGTTGCTCTTCACTTTCCTCTATACTTTCTTCTAGTTCTATATCTTCTTCCTTAACTTGTTCTTTTGAATATATTTCTATACTCTCTGTATCAATGTCTATAATCTCCTTTACATCTTCTTGAGATAAGTTACACTCTATCCAACAAGTACCTAAACCTAAAGTTGTTAATTGTAACACTACATTTTCTATTGCAAAACCAATATTTTGTAAATAGTCTTCCCCTTTATTCGATGTTACTAATATATAGTGAGGTGCCTTTATATTAC
Organism: Romboutsia sp. D33t1_170424_H2; assembly: GCF_015669105.1. Classification (NCBI taxonomy): domain Bacteria; kingdom Bacillati; phylum Bacillota; class Clostridia; order Peptostreptococcales; family Peptostreptococcaceae; genus Romboutsia; species Romboutsia sp. D33t1_170424_H2. The sequence goes on from NZ_JADOZQ010000007.1 coordinate 40,140, forward strand.
AGTCCTTTTTCATTAAAAACTGTATCAAGTGACCTCTATCTATTAAATGTGCTTTTATATCCAATTCTTCATTTAAATAATCAATACTCTTACATATTTCTTTAATTTCTTTCATTAATTCTGGTTTTACAGCTCTATTTGAATATTCTTTTATCGTTCTTCTATAAAATATAGCATCATATAAGTCCATTTATTTCCTCCTAAAATATTTCCAATATCTATATAAATCAAATTGATATATTATATATCTTTTATTAATAGTTATATTTTTCTAGTCATTTCTACAAATTCATATATTATATTATAAATTTTTTTATTCTTTTTGTACATTTAAATACATATTATTTATAATTTATAGTTAAATATTTTTTATATATTTACTTATATTTTTTTGGGTATAAAATATAGTATTATAGTTTATCTAGTGCTTATTTTTGCCGATAATTTATTTTATAAGAAAACTGTTTCCAATTTTCTGTTTTTGTAAATATATTATAAATATTTTTTTATAGTAAAATTATGTAATTCCCTTATTTTTTTAGTATTATTAAGTTAGCAGTGAATAAACTATAATTATCTTAATAAGATAATTTTATTAAAATTTTAGGAGGTTCAAATTATGGAATTTGAAAGAAATTTAGATAAGTATGCTGAGTTAGCTGTTAAAGTCGGAGTTAATATACAAGCTGACCAAACTTTACTTGTTAGATCGCCTATCGAATGTGCTCCTTTTGTTAGAAAAGTTGTTGAGCATGCTTATAAGGCTGGAGCTAAAAATGTACATATAGAATGGTCTGATGAAGAATGTACTTTAATAAAATACTTAAATGCACCTGAAGAAGCATTTAACGAATTCCCTAAGTGGACTTCAGAACAATATGTTGATATAGCAAAAGAAGGCGGAGCTTTCTTAACTATATATGCTCAAAACCCTGATTTATTAAAAAATGTAGATCCTCAAAGAGTCGCTAACTTCCAAAAGGCATCTGCACAAGCTTTAAAGGAATGGAGATCTTACACTTTATCTGACAAATGTAAATGGAGTATAGTATCTGTACCAACTGAATCTTGGGCAGCTAAGATATTCCCTGATGTTTCTAAAGAAGAAGCGGTTGAAAAATTATGGGAAGCAATATTTAAGTGTTCAAGAGTTTCTGGTCAAGACCCAATAGAAGCTTGGAATAATCACAACAATGACTTAAAAACAAGAATGAATTTCTTAAATGATAAAAACTTCAAAACATTAAAATTTAAATCAGCAAAAACTGATTTAACTATGGAATTACCTGAGGGACATATTTGGTTAAGTGGTGCATCCCAAGACCCTAATGGTGTTAACTTCAACCCAAATATACCAACAGAAGAGGTTTTCTCTATGCCTCACAAATTTAAAGTTAATGGTGTAGTTCATAGTACAAAACCACTTGTTTATGGTGGAAATGTTATAGATAACTTCTCTTTAACATTTAAGGACGGAAAAATAATAGATTTCACAGCTGAAAAAGGTGCTGAGACACTAGGTAAATTAATAGACACTGATGAGGGTTCTCATTACTTAGGAGAAGTTGCATTAGTTCCTTTTAAATCTCCTATATCAGACACTAATATAGTATTCTTCAACACTTTATACGATGAAAATGCATCTTGTCACTTTGCATTAGGATCTGCATACAAGACTTGTATAAAAGATGGTGATTCTATAAAAGAAGAAGAAATGGATAAATATGGTGTTAATACAAGTTTAACTCATGTTGACTTCATGATAGGTTCAGCTGATATGGATATCGTTGGTATAACTAACGATGGTGAAGAAATTCAAGTATTCAAAGATGGAAACTGGGCTTTCTAATATATATAAGAGATATAGGTAATTTTTTCTATATCTCTTTTTATTTATATATTATTTAATCAATGTTAGTATTACCTGTTGTACAGGCGCACTACCTATGCACATATTCCATTCTTTAAATTTATATTTATAATCATCAATAATAATAGTTTCATAATCTAATATCTTGCATGTATGACCTTTATCATAAAAATGTTTCACTGTAGCTTCCATTAAATCATTTTTATTGAAGTAACGCTCGTCTAGTTCTAGAATCATTTTCTTTTTCATCATAATTTAGCCCCCAGCCTCAATTTTATGTAGAATTTTTTTGAAACTAAATAGTACAATTATAATTTTAGTAATAAAACTTACTTTATTTAATATTATAGCATATTTTCTTTTGTATAACTATTTTATAAAAAGTAAAAAAGAGTATCTAGAATTATAAAATAATCCTAGATACCCTTTTTTGTTGTCGACGATAAATATTTTATATCAATTAATCTTACATTTTGCAGATTAACTTATAACTTAATTATACATAATTTTTTTAATATAGTAAATTTCTATTTACTATATTTTACTTCTGTCCACTCTATATTGTTGATATATTTTTCAACTAACTCGTGGCTCATATCTGGATGAATAGTTTCTTCTGTTGCTATAGTTATAGATGACATAGCTATTGCATATTTTACAGTATCAACTATATTAATATTATTCATATAACCATTAGCTATACCTGCTACAAAAGAATCTCCTGCACCAGTAACGTTGATTACTTTTACATCATTAGCCTTAATTTTACCTTCTTCTTGCCCATTGTTGTAGTATATACCATCTTCATCTAATGTTATAAATACGTTTTGGATACCTAAGTCTGTAAAATATTTACCAGCTTTTCTTAAATCTTCATCATTGTGTATTTTAAATCCACACATTATTTCAGCCTCATATCTATTTGGCTTTATAGTATGGAACCCTTTTATTAAGTGTTTAACTGTTTTAGCCTTTGCTGCTGAAACTGGATCTAATATAAGTTTAGTATCTTTACTAAAGTTTTGTATTATATATTCTACTATATCAGGTCTATCTGAGTCTAGTATCATATACTCGGCATTTCTTATTATTTCCGCTTTTGAGTCTATAAATTCTGTGGTAAACATGTCTATTATGTTCATATCAACTACAGCAGAAACCATCTCACCTTGTTCATCTAAGATAGCCATATATGTAGGAGTGTGCCCTCCTTTTATTATTAGAGACTCGCTCATATCATAGTTCATCTTTTTAGAATGATCTAACATTCTTTTTCCTGTCTCATCATCTCCTAATATAGAGATAAATCTTGTATTTACACCTACTCTAGCCATACATTCAGCTATATTTCTACAAACTCCTCCGAAAGAAGTCTTAACTTTACCTGGATTAGAATCATTACATCTATAATTATTGTTTGTAAACCCGCAGATATCAAAAACTGATACTCCGAAAACTAACGCATAAGGTTGCCTATTGTCTATCATTTTTGTTTAAACCTCCCTAAGAATCACCTTCCTATTTTATCACATTCTTATGAGTTTTTTCTATAGATTTTACGTTTTAATGTCAATTATGCAAATTTTTACACTTTTTTTGTCATATTTTAATAAAATAGGAGGTTAAAATACCCCCTATATTTTATCTTAAATTTGTCTTTGCTATTTCTATAGATGATTTCGCATCTTTAGAATAATAGTCTGCCCCAATCTCTTTTGCATACTCACTAGTAAGTACTGCACCACCAACAAATACTTTCGCATCTAGTCCTTCTTTTCTTATTACTTCTATTGTTTCTTTCATGCTTTTAACTGTAGTTGTCATTAAAGCACTTAATCCTATAAGTTTTATATTTCTATTTTTAGCCTCTTCAACAATTACATCAATATCAACATCTTTCCCTAAATCTAGGACATCATACCCATAATTTTCAAGCATTATCTTTACAATATTTTTACCTATATCGTGTATATCTCCTTTTACAGTTGCTACTATAATTTTTCCTTTTTGCTCTATACTTTCACTTTTACTTTGTAAACTTACTTTTAGAATATCCAGTGCTACTTTCACAGTCTCTGCCGATTGTATTAATTGCGGTAAGAATATTTCACCATTTTCATATTTTTTACCTATTTTATCTAGTGTAGGTATAAGTATTTCTTCTATTACTTCATTTTCTGATTGACTTTTTAAAATATTTGGTATTACTTCTTTTATTTCTTCTTTAAGTCCTCTTTCTATTATTTGTTCTACTGATAATTTTTCTTTATTATTTTGTCTTGTATTGATATCTTTATTATTTACAACATTTGCATATTTACTTATGTAATTTATACAATTTTTATCTATATTTTTTATTACTTTAAAAGAGTTTATAACCTCCATCATGCTATCTTCATTTGGATTTATAATTGGTAAGTCTAGTCCATTTGCTAATGCCATAGTTAAGTAAGTACTATTTAAAGCTTTTCTATTTGGTACACCAAAAGATACATTTGATACACCTAATATAGTTTTAACTCCCAATTCCTCTTTTATCATTTTTATACATTCTATAGTCGCCATGGCCTCTGATTGCTGCGCTGAAACTGTAAGTGATAAGCAATCTATAAATATATCTTCTTTATTTATTCCATAAGATATTGCTTTATCTACTATTTTTTTAGCAATATTAAATCTTCCTTTTGCCGTTTTTGGTGTTCCATTTTCGTCTAAAGTAAGTCCAACCACACATGATCCGTATTTTTTTACTATCGGAAGTATTTTACTTAAGGATTCTTCTTTTCCATTCACAGAATTTACTATAGTTTTACCGTTATAATATCTAAGACCTTGTTCTAAGGCATCTATATTTGATGAATCCACTTGAAGAGGAGTATCTATAACAGATTGAATTTCTTTTATAACCATAGGCATAAACTTTTCTTCTTCTATATTAGGTATTCCTACGTTTACATTTAATATTTCAGCTCCACCATTTATTTGTTCTAAACCTAAGTTTATAATGTAATCAAAGTTTCTATTTTTTATTGCATCTTGAAGACTTTTTCTCCCTGTTGGATTTAATCTTTCTCCCATAACAGTCGGAGCTTTTATTTCTACAACCTTTGATGGTGAGCATACAAAACATTTATTTACTTTCTCTACATTTACCTTTTTTAATTCATCTAGATTATTAGATATTTTATTTATAAAAGATGGATCTGTTCCACAACATCCTCCTATTATTGATGCACCTACTTTTACAAAATTTTTAACACCTTTATAAAATTCCTCTGCATCTACATCATATGTAGCTTGTCCATCCACTATATTTGGTAGTCCTGCATTAGCTTGAACCACTAGCGGTACCTTTGTCATCTTAGCTATTCTCTCTACTATTGGTAAAAGCTGCTTTGGCCCTAAAGAGCAATTTACACCTACGGCATCTACTCCTAATCCTTCTATAGTTAAAATCATACTTTCTGGAAGGCATCCAGTAAAACTTCTGCCATTTTCGTCAAAAGTCATAGTACAAAATACAGGTAAGTTAGTATTTTCCTTAGCTGCTAATACTGCTGCCTTGGCCTCATATAAATCCATCATAGTTTCTATTATTATTAAATCTGCACCAGACTTTTCACCTTGTATTGCTTGTCTTTTAAATATTTCATATGCTCTATCAAAACTTAATGTTCCCATAGGTTCTAACATTTCTCCTATCGGTCCCATATCTAGTGCTACAAATTTATTATTAATATTTTGTGATTCATTAATAGCTTTTTTAGCAACTTTTACTGCATTATCTACTATTTTTTCTACAGTATACCCTAGCTTTTCTAATTTCAGCTCGTTAGCACCAAAAGTATTTGTAGTTATTACATTTGACCCTGCATCTAAATATGATTTATGTATTTCTAAAAGTTTCTCTGGATTTTCAAATCCAAATATTTCTGGATTCTCCCCTATTTTTAACCCTTTTTGTTGAAGCATCGTTCCCATAGCTCCATCAAATATTAATATATTATCTTTTATAAAATCTCTTACATTCATCTCTGTCATCCCCTTTTTTATATTTACAATTTTCGTTATTTTGGCATTTTGAACATGATTTAAAGCTTTGAATTGTTTTATCTTCTGATATTCCTATTATTGCTATAACAGACTTCCTTGGAATCATTATTCCACTTTCAGTTATAGTCAAACCGATTTCTTTTTGACAATTTAATAGATTTATTATTTCTCTATTTTTTTCTATTGGTAAGTCCCCATATCCTGGGCTATATCTTGATGTTATGAATTTATTAGTATTAATTAATTTTTCTTGGTTTTCCAATTGTAGTCTATCGCACAATTCTTCTATAGCTGTGGTAGCGCAAGCATCTAATATTATGCTTTTACTTAATTCATTATAAGAGTACCTTTTTATTTCTTTTTCTATTTCTATTCCTAGTGTTGTAGCCATTATTATACATTCACTGCAACTATCTAACAAATTATACAAATCTCTACTTTTTAATGTTAAATTACTTCCCTTTATATATACATTATCTCCATATGGTCTGTTATCTTCTCTTAATATAGGATAAACCCTCAAAATATATCGAGGGTTTATTGTTGATTTAGTTATTTTTATGCATTCATCAATTATATTATGAAGATTTTCATTTATTTCTTGACCTTTGTACTCTAGATATCTTAATACTTCATTTTTATCTATATCTATAGATTGTGAAAAGTCAATTCTCATTTATTATTCTCCGTATATATTTAGTGAGAATCCTTTTTCTAAAGCTTCTCTAGCATATTCTTGTGCTCCAAATAGAGATAAATCTTTGTAGTTCCCACACTCTACAGCAGTAGCTGCTGGTATCTCTTTAGCATCTAAAACCATCTTTAATGCTTTTTCTAATCCTTCTTTTATAACTGCTGGTTCTACATCTCCCCATACTATTAAGTAGAATCCTGTTCTACATCCCATTGGAGATAAGTCTATTATGTTATCTATTGTTTCTCTTAAATAAGTAGCTAATAAATGCTCTAAACCATGCATAGCAGCTGTTCCAAATGTTTCTGCATTTGGTTGTAAGAATCTTATATCAAACTTACTTACCATATCTCCTTTTTCTCCATTTAATAAACAACACTTTCTAACATAAGGTGCTTTTACTTTTGTATGATCTAGTTTAAAACTTTCTACTTTTTGCATTTTAATTCCCTCCGATACTTAAATTTTTTATATGATAATATTATACTTCATAATAAGGATATATTATCAAGTTTTACATGATATTTTTATTTATTAAATTAATTTTTTATTAAATTTCTAAATATTTTATATTAATTTAAGCTTTACTTCAAAAATAGTTCTGCTACTATTACTTTCAACTTTGATGTTTCCCCCATGTAACTCTACTATATTTTTAGCTATAGCTAGTCCTAGTCCTGATCCACCATCATTTCTATTTCTAGATTTTTCTACTCTATAAAATCGTTCGAATATATGAGGTAAGTCTAAAGAAGGTATTTGTTCTCCATAATTTATAATTTGGACTATAGCCATATTATCTTGTTTTCTTGTTACTATATCTATATATCCCCCATCTTTACCATATTTTATCCCATTGCTTATTAAATTTTCAAATACCCTTACTAACTTATTAGCATCTGCATTTATTATTAATTTATCTTCAGAAAAATCAGTTCTTCCTTTTATATTATTTTGCTTAAATTCATACTTAAATTGTTCTGCTATTTGTCCTAATAATTCTACCAAATTTATATTGATTTTATCTAAACTTATAGTATTATTTTGCATCTTTGTAAGTTCAAATAAATCATTTATAAGAATGCTCAAGCTTTTAGATTTTTCGTATGCAATCGTTGTATAGTATCTAAGCTCAACTTCATCTTTATATCTGTCATCTTCTATTAAACCTAAATATCCTATTATAGATGTCAAAGGTGTCCTTAAGTCGTGTGAGACATTTGTTATCAAGTCTGTCTTTGTTTGTTGTGCTCTTCTCTCTTCTATTGTTATATTTCTCAACTGTGAAACTATACTATTAATATTGCTTCCTAATTGTCCAACTTCATCTTTTGATACAACTTGTATAGTTTGACTTAAATCACCATTAGCCATAATATTAGTTGTATTTATAATTTCACTTATACTATCAATCTTTTTCTTCATAAATATAATATATATAGGTATGGATATTAGGAGAATTAGTATTATATAAATTAAATCTCCTATATAATTATTCTTTGCATATAAAAATTCGTTTACTACATTTATAATTACTTGGGGAATCTTTGCATAACTATTTATATACATATCTACTAATATAAAATAAGTAACACCTATTATACTGCCACCTATTACTATGCTGATTATAAAATATATTACAGGCTTAAATGCGTATTCAAATAAAAATTTTTTATTTTTCAATTTTGTAACCTACTCCCCATACAGTGTGTATTATTTTATTATCTACATACTTTTCTATTTTTTCCCTTATTCTACTTATATGAACCATCACAGTGTTATTAGATTGGTAGTATTGTTCTTTCCATACTTTTTCAAAGATTTCTTCTGTGCTAAATACACGCCCTTTATTGCTAGCTAATAGATATAAGATATCAAATTCTCTAGATGTTAAAGATATTTCACTTTCTCCAACAGTAACCTTATGCTTACTTTTATCTATATTTAAATTTTCTATTGTTATTATATCCTTACTATATTTTGATTTATTATTAAAATAGTACGCCCTTCTAAGTAATGATTTCACTCTAACTGCAAGCTCTAATGGATTAAATGGCTTTGTCATATAATCATCTGCCCCCGTCATTATACCTTGAATTTTATCCATATCTTCAGATTTAGCACTTAGCATTAATATAGGAATATCTAGTTTTTCTCTTATCCTTCTACAAACTTCTATTCCGTCTATACCAGGCATCATTATATCTAGTATCATCAATTGTATATCTTCTTTTTCTACTATATTTAAAGCTTCTATTCCATTTTCAGCTTTTATTACATCATATCCTTCATTTAATAAATATATTTCAATAAGATTTCTAATTTCTTTTTCATCATCTACTACAAGTACTTTATTTTTCAAATTTCATCATTCCCATCTGTATAATTTGTTTTTATATAATACTTCTACGTTATTCGTTAATGTTTCACATAAAACAATTATAATATACTTTTATCGATTTAATTTAATTAATTTTGCTAGCTGTGTACTCTTCTAATGTAGAATTATTTTCATATATTTCTTTAGCTACTTCTTTCCCTACATATCTTATATGCCATGGTTCATATGACTTACCTGTTATATCTTCTTTTCCTAATGGGTATCTTAATATAAACCCGAATTTATGAGCATTCTCTGCTAACCATATAGCTTCTTTCGTACTACCTACAAACCATCTATCTTCATTAGTCACGTCTATACATAATCCAGTTTGATGTTCACTACTACCTGGCTTAGCCACATATTCATTAGCCTTTGTTAATCCATCCGAAATAACCTTTTTAGTATATATATCTTTTTGAGTTGCATAAGATCTATACGCTGATGTACCTAAAAAATTAATTCCTTCTTCTTTTGCTTGCTTAAATAACTCCTCTACTGCTTTTGACGCAACCTCTTCCATTTGTTTTTCTTCATTAGTTGCATTATCGATAAAAGGAATGTTTGGCACATCACTTTTATATGGTTTATAGTTTTCATCTAACTTATTATCATTGTTTACTAATAGCGTGTTTGTTATAATATTTGAGTTACTTTTATTTAATATTTTTTCTTGTGTTGATGTTTTTCCTGGCATTAATATTTTTACTAAAATAATTGTAACTGCTACTATTATTATAATGGGTACTATAACCCTAAATTGTTTCATAATCTATCTTCTCCTTTTAACCTTAACTACTACATTTTCAATGAAATTGTAGTGAATTTTCATAGGTTTATTTTAAAAGATAGATTTTAAGTAACTTATAAGTAATTCTTAAAAAATCTTAAGTTTATTAAATTTTGATGGAGGACACAAATATGACTATGCAAAAACTTCTTAGTAAAGCTCGTCAGGCTATACAAGATTTTGATATGATACAAGATAACGATAAAATAGCAGTAGGACTTTCTGGAGGAAAAGATAGTTTAACATTACTTCACATACTGAAAAACTATCAAAGATTCTCACCTCAAAAGTTTGAATTGATTGCAATAACGCTAAACCCTGGTGGTGTAGACAATTCACCATTATACAAACTTTGTGAAGATTTAGATGTAGAATTTCATGAAGTTCAAACTAATATAAAAGAAATTGTATTTGATATAAGAAAAGAGAAAAATCCATGTTCATTATGTGCCAACTTAAGACGTGGTGCGCTAAATGGTACTGCTAAAGAACTAGGATGTACTAAGGTTGCGCTTGGGCACCATAAAGATGATGCAATAGAGACATTTTTAATGTCTATGCTATATGAAGGAAGAGTTAACTGTTTTTCTCCAAAGACGGTTATGGATAAACAAGATTTAACAATAATAAGACCTATGATTTATATAGAAGAATATATGACAAAAAAGGCCACAAGAGAATATAACTATCCAGTTATAGAGAATCCTTGCCCTGCCGATGGTCATACTAATAGACAAAATATAAAAGAACTTGTCCAAAGATTAAATAAAGAAATGCCAGGTTCAAAAAAGAACATATTTGGAGCTTTAAATAATCCTGATAAATTATTTATATGGGATAAAGAAAAAATAAAATAAATATAAAATCTTAAAAATATTATATATCTTAGGTATCAATCTATGAATTAATATTATATTATTCAATTCATAGATAATACGTCAAAATGACTTAAATTTTATTTTGGCGTATTTTTTTATCTATAATAATTGTAATATTATCTCATTGAAGTTTTTTATAGTACCTGAATCGTATAATTAAATCAGATAAATATATAAATAAAAAAGACACTTATGATACGCTTAGGTAACCGACTAAGATCAACAAAAGGATGGTCAAAAATGTATTTTAATTATATTAACATAAATTAGCTATAGTAACTCTAGTAGAAAAACACCAAATGAAGTTATGAAAAAATGAACTGTTTTGAAAATAATTAACTCATCATCCAAAACAATTCATTTATATTTTATAAATTTTTATTAGTTTTAAGCTACACTAAACTTCCATAAATCCTTAGTTTCCTTCATGAAAATATCTATATCCCAAGTTTTATTGCTTTTTTCTTTACTATCAGGATCATTCACTATTATATTTCCATCTTTATCTACGCCAGTTAAGACTATATAATGTCCTTGAGTTGTAAATGTTCCTGGACCCATAGTTGCTATTATTGGCTCTCCTTTTTTAAGAGTAGATATAATTACTTCTTTGCTTAAAGGTATTTCTTTGCCCTTTAGTCCAAAGTTGCTTACTCCATCAGTCATTAAACTCCACTTAGAGCCTATACCCTCTACATAGTACCCTCTATCATAAGCAAAATCTGAAACTACCTTTGGATTTATGTTTGTATTTCCTGTAAGACCTACCGCAACCATCGCTAAAGAAGTTGGTCCACATCCATCAATTGCAATAAAGTTAGAACCATATTTATCGTATCCCCATCTTTCGTCCCATTGAAGGAAAAGTGGTATTTCACCTTTTTTGTAATCATCTTTTACAGATATTTTTTTATTTATTTTTGAATCATTGTAGATATAATCTGAAACAAAATCTATCGTTTCAGGCTTTTTAGCTGCTAAATCTAATAAATCTTTAGGATACAAATCTATATTATTTAATATCTTTTTTACTTTTGGGTATTCATTTGATTCTTCTTCTAAAGTAATTATAGTTGGATCATTTGAGTTTAAAATTTCTTTAGATATTAATTCATCACCTTTATTTCCAGACATTGTATGCTTCCCCAATATGGCTACTAAACCTATACCTAATATAGCCGCTACGCCTATAATAGAATATTTAACATTCTTCTTCATCACTCTTTTTTTCTTCTTTTTATAGACCATTATGTCATTCTCCTTTTGATGCATATAAAAAACATCTAAAAGCTACCCTATATAGGTTTATTCTATACTTCATAGCTTCCAGGTGTTTTATTTTTACTATAATCTTAAGTCATTCAGCTATTTTCTAGTTGTATCAAACAACTTTGAGCATAATCACCTTCTAACATATTAACTAACTTGTCCATGTTCTTTAATTGAGCTTTATCAATTAATTCTGTAGTAATCTTAGATATTAAGTTTACAGTAGATTATATAAACTAATATCCTTTAGCTTAAGGTTCATCTCTTATTCTATATAACTAAATTACAATATATATTATAATCTATATTTTATAAAAATTTTATTAAGTAATTATCTGCATTATCATATTCCACAATGCTTATAAAGTAGTTTATTATTCAAAGTTACAACACCATCATTTTTGATATATCCATTAACGAAATTATATGTTAATATAATACCTTAATACAATTCTATAACATATTAATAATCAAAAAAGACGCTTATGATAAGCTTAGTTAATCAATTAAAATCAACAAAAGGAATATCAAAAATGCATTTTAACCATACTAACATAAACTAGCTAGCAAATCTAGAGGCAAGTTATTACTTAGGTGTAAAAGATAGAGGCTTACTTCCAGTTACTTAGTGAACCATAGGTAATTTTCCTTATGTAAATTAACAATTTAGGATATAAAAATCTCTTTATCAATTAAACTTATATCTTAAGAAAATATAATTTTTATAACAAAAAAAGACTGTTTCCGTTACAGTCTTTTTAAAGGGCTATTAAAATTTTTATCAAATACTATTTAAGGGGGGTTAGTATTTTTATAGTTATAATTCTATATTTAGAAGGAGCATTAAGTATAGCTCCTCCTTTTATGTCAAATTCTTAAATGTCAATTTTTTATGTCCGTTCCTAATGCATATATCATCTTATGTCATTTCTTGTTGCCTATGTATACAATGTACTATATTTTTGTATAGCTGTCCATAATACAAAATATTTTTTATAAAAAATTTACCTTTTATAACAAATTTAGTTTTTCTATAAATATTTTATAAATTTATATTTTAAAAATTCTTATAATGAATAAGTTCATAGAAATGCATTTAATATAACCGCTATGAACTTTGCTCCTTAAGAAGTCGGATCTGAAATTCAGAAACATATACCAGAATTTGAGCTTAGCTATAATGTAGACCCTATACGTCAATCTATTGCAGAATCTTGGCCTAATTCTATAGATTCATCTTGTGCAGTAGCAGAATGGGGATTTAAGTTCGAACATAATTTAAGTAAGATGACATCAGATATGCTTAGTAAATTATCATCAAAATAATATATAATACGTTTATATAAAATATATGTAATTATTTACATTCCATAGATTCTATCAATAGGAATTTAAGGTGTTTAAAGATTATTCCTATTGATAAAATCTATTTTTTTACTTTTTTAAAAAAACAATTCTATATACATTATTATGGTTTTATTGTTTATTTAGATATACATTCCGTTCTATATCCAATTTCTTTATTTGCTAGCCTATATGCTTCATTTATCATGTCCTCTTTAGACATGCTATTACCAATTAAACTATCTATGGTTATTTGATTTCTTTCACTAAAATATTTATCTAAAAGTTGATTTTCTATATCCTCTTGTTCGGCCACATCTCCTTCGTGTAGTATATACTTCACATTTATTCCATTTTCATTTAATCTTCTTCCAACTAATATACTCCTATGACATCTGATTGGATCTTGCATTGCCCCTAAAAGAGCAATTTTATATCCTTTTTTACACCCATCTTTTATTCTCTCTATCCCCTTTTTAAATATATCTTCTTTGCTTACTTTCTCAAAATCAGCAAATCCTTCTCTATTATAAGATTCTTTTGATCCTCTCCTAGCTCCAAATTCTTTTCCCATGTATATATATATAAATCCTTCTTTTCTTAAAGTTTTACAAAAATCTTCTCTATTGTATTGAATATTATACCTAGAATATGGAGTTTCTCTAATATCTACAACACAATTTATATTGTATTGATTTAATATATCTATAAGCTTTTCAATTGGATAATTAGAGTGACCTATCGCAAATACTTGCATAACTTCACCACCTTTTTTAATGCACTTTTACTTATATTTATATCCAAAATGAATTTATATAAATTCTATTATTTTAAATTAACTATTTAAATAATTAGTGTTTTTTATTATTATATCTCATAAACAAAAAATGATAGTCTATTGATGATTGATTTAATCTCATAGACTATCATTTTATTATTATATTTACTTTATATCTTTATAAGTTTAATCTACCTTCTCTATAGGTTTCGAAACTAACAAAATAACTTGAATCATTGTAGTTATTAATGATGTTTTTCTTTTATAAGCCATATATCTTCCATCCCAAGAATCACAGTATTTTTCTTTGAACTTCTTTAGACCTTGGAATGAATAGAATTTATGTCCATGTGAATATACCTTGGCAGCTATCTTCTCACCTAGAAATGCATACTTTGATATACCTACATTTGATAATGGAGCCATACCCATATTAAATCTTGAGTATCCATTTTCTTTTCCCCACTCAAATAGATTAACGAACATGAAGTCCATTATTCCATTACAAGTTTCATGTGAAAAACGCATTAAGTCTATCGATAAAGTTTTATGACCATCATACATCGGCATAAAGTTAGCAAATCCCTTTATTTCACCATCTTTATTTTTAACTATAGATATTGGATTTCTACTTAAATACTCTACATCGAAAAATCCTATTGAGAATCCTTTTTCTTGTCTTCCACATAGCCATTCATCAGATACAGCTTTTATACTATCCATAAATTCATCACTGAAAGGAGGCTTTACAACTTCAAATGTATATTCTTCTTTGCTAACTCTTGATATAGCATTTCTTACACTCTTCATTTTTCTTCCTTCTAATGTAAATTTATTTAAATCTACAGCTGCCTCTTCTCCTAATTTAAAGAACTCATATCCTGTTTCATGAAGGTATGGAATTAATTTATCATCTATAGCACAGAATGTTGGTATATATCCATATTTATCAGCTAACTCATAGAATTCCTGAATAGTATTAAATATATTTTCATCATTCCCTACTGGATTTCCTAATATAAATATCTTATTAGCATAAGTTTGATATTGTATTAAAACATCCTTATCTTTATTTATATAAACATACTTATCATTTAAATATATAAAGTGTATTATAGATGTCCCGCCAAATTTATTTAGTATATTTTCTACATCATCTTTACATTCTTCTAATTTCATCTTAGGGAATTCATTTTTACCATTCTTATAATATATAATACATAAGAATAATATGGCTATTATAAATCCAGCTATACTTAAAAACATTACATTTGATGATGCATTTGAAAATTGTATTTGATATTGAGTAAAAGGTATCTTTCCTACTTTTCCATGAACGCTTGCGTAGAAAGTATATAGATATAGTATTAAGAAAGATAGCAATATTATTACATCTTGTATAAATATTCCCCAACGCATTACAAAACTTTCTCTATAAAATTGTTTTTTACCAAGCCAAATTATAAGACCTACTATTACTAAATACAATGCTCTACCATAGTCCGTTCCTTGTGCGAAAGTCACCCCAATACATAAGGCAACTATTATTAAAGTTAATTTATAAATATTTTTTGATTTATAAATTAATAATCTAGACATAGCTATAAGTAAAAATCCTAATACTATGGCAAATTTATCTGGTATATATATTATTGATAGATGTGAGACTCTACTTATTATATTTATTTTATTTATAACTTCAGGAATAGCTTCTGATATTAACAGAATACTTCCTGTTAATAGTACAATAAGTACTATACCTATATGAGCCATTTTTGATAGTATAGTCATTACTATATCTCTTATATCATCATCTACAGTCTTCCACATTACATTTCCATATAAAATTAATCCTATAATTAATGGAACTATATAATAAGAAATTCTATATAGGAATATAGCTAATAAAACTTTCTCTGATGGAACATTTAAAGCTTGTAATCCTAGTATCATCGTCAAATCAAAAGAACCAAGTCCTCCTGGTGATAAACTTACAATAGCCACTATAATTGCTAGTACAAATACCGGGAATAATTTCATAAATGATATATTTGCATCTAGTACTAACATGATAGAGTATATTAAAACTATAGTTGTTAACCATTCTAATGCTGATATTCCCATTATAGTTACCGCATCTTTAATATCTTTTCTATCTTCATCATTTCCCTTAATAAACTTATATATGAAGTATATTGATATTGCCGGGAAATATATACTTATTATTAAAGTTAATATGCTTGTCCAATCATTTAACTTTAATGACTCAAAATTAGTGATGGCATATATGAAACTTACCATCGAAAAACCAGTTAAATTTAAAGCTACTATTTTTGATATCTCTTTTACAAGTAACTTTTTGTCCTTCACATAATTACCATAAAAATTACTCTTTAATGCTATGGCTGTACTTCCTCCAAATCCAGCTATACTAGCAATTGAACTAGCTATCCATGAGAATTTATATAACTCCCTGTTATCTAAGTTGATATTCACTCTTCTTTTTAGTACAAAATCGTAAAGACTTAAAGGAAGATATGAAATAATTCCTAAAAGTATTATTGTTATTGAGTTTATAAGCGTTAACTTATCTGCATATAGTTTAAATGTATTCATATTAAATGAAGAAACTACACTGATAAACTCTTTCATAACTATAACAAATATTACTAATGCTATTAAATACTTTAATGTATTTTTTAATTTTACTTTATTTATAATTATAATCTCCTCCTTTTATATTTCTGATAATAAGGCTATTTTACCATACTTTGACACAATATATCCTTACATTCTTCTTTATCTTATATAACAGATTTGTAAGAATTTAAATTTATTGTAAAAGTTTTGCCTGACAATATATATTATTCTACAAAAAAAAATAGATATTTAAAATCTATCCCTTTTTACTTTTAATAAACTTCTTAATACTATTGCTTTATATTACTAATAATGTTAAATATTCATACTATTTGTTAATAATATAAATTTTAAAGATAACGGATTTATAGTTAACAATCTTTATAATAATTCCTTACATAATTCTTGTAAATACTTTTCAAATCTTATATTATCTTCTTTCTTCCTTTTTGATGGACCCTTTACTCGAGCACCTGAGCTTCTTAGTTTTTTTGATATATGTCTTGTAAATAGTAATTGGTCTATATTTTCATTTGTATACGCTCTTCCATTTTGATTTATTGGGTATCCTCCCTTTGAAAGTGCCATTGCAGCTAAACCGTAATCTTGAGTTACTATTATATCACCCTTATTTACTTTATTAACCAAAGAAAAATCTACGGAATCTCTTCCTTTTGATAAGACTATAGTTTCTACATTATACTTATCAAAGTTATGTGATGTATCACACATTATTAATACTTCTATATTAAATTTTTTAGCTACTTTTATTGTTATATCTACAACTGGGCATCCATCACCATCTATTAATATTTTCATAATTTCCCTCTTCTCTTTTATATGTAATACTACTCTATAGTATTTTACTTTATAATGTTTATTAATTACAAAAAAAGATGAACTAATTTTTAAATTAGTTCATCTTTAAATTAAATTATTTTTATATACCTCGTAAATACTAAAAAATTATTAATTATATTAAATTTATTATCTGTTTTTTATCTTCTATCTGATTTGAGTTAAATGTTGCTTTTATAATTAATGGATCCCCTCCTAGTATATATATTTTCCCCGTAAAATATAAGGCTTCATCTATATCATGTGTTACAAATAAAACTGTTCTAGTTTCTTCTCTCAAAACATTTTTGAAAGCCTTCATAATGTCATTTTTATTTTTTATATCTATCGATTTAAAAGGTTCATCCATTATTATAAGTTTTGATGGTTTAGCAAATGCTCTAGCGATATTTACCCTTTGTCTGATTCCACCGCTTAAACTTTGAGGATAATAGTTTTCAAAATCCTGTACTCCCACCAAGTTTAAGTATTTTTTGCAAATTTTGTCTAACTCACCTTTTTTATAGTCATTTTTTAATATTAACTTCAGATTTTCCTTTACTGTTAACCATTCTACAAGCCTATCCTCTTGAAATATGTAACTTATACTATTTGTATTTATACCTTCTATTTTTCCGCTATCTTTTTCTACTATATTGCTAATTATTTTTAGTAATGTAGTTTTTCCGCATCCTGATTTCCCTAATATAGTATTTACTCTATTTTCCTTAAATATAATATTAAAGTCTTTAAATATAACCTTATCATCATATTTCTTATATAAATTTTTTATCTTTATATCCATACTACACTCTCCATTTAAAGGACTTTTTAGTTATAAACTTATTAAGTATATCTAAAGCAAATGAAATCATTGCTATGATTATTATCCATGCAAATATAGCTTCTGTATTAAAATTCATTTTTTCATATTGAATTACTGTTCCTATTCCATACTTTGGTTGCCCGTGAACCTCTCCTGCTATAACCACTTTAAAAGCCAATGAAAATGTAGACACTAATAAATTAGTAACTTGAAACTTTATTAATGGAAAGTAGATATATTTAAGTTTGTCTATTTTTTTTACCTTATAGATGTTTGTCATCTCTATTATGTTTTTATCAACTCCTAAAATAGAACTTAATACACCTTCATATAATATGGGGAAAACTATAAATATCCCAACTATAAAAGGTGCGTTGTCCTTATCAAACCATATAAGAGCCAATACTACTAAAACCATAGTTGGGATAGATGTTGATAAAGCATTTACGGGTTTTAGTATGTTTCTAAATAAACTACTTCCTGAAGAAACTATACCTAAAAATATTGAACTTATCAAAGCTAATAAAAAACTTACTATTGTCCTGTAAGCAGAGCTAAGCACATTTATAAAAAAATCTTCACTTTTAAATATAATTAGAATATTAGCTAGAACCACTTCTACTGTAGGTAAATATATCGGATTATCTATAAGTGTCGCTAATATTTCCCAAATTATAATTAATAATATACAAGATGCAAGTATCTGTAATCTATCTTTCCATAAAAATTCCTTCATCTGGTATATTTCCTCCTAGTGACTTTGGATTTGAGTCGAATAGCTTTTTATAATAGTTTTTGTATATATCCTTGCTATCTTCTATAGGTACGAATTTAAGATTTGCTCTTTCAATAGATTTTACAATTATAGGTTTCTCTGTTGAAACTTCTATTTCTTCACAGTATGTAGCAAGTTCTGATGGGTTATCATTTGCCCATTCTATCCCTTCTTTAACATTATCTAAAAATTTATTAGTAAAATCTTTATTTTCTTCTAAAAAACTATTCTTAACTATAATAGTTGCTTGAGGATATCCATATTCTGAATCTGCTATTTCTTTATATTCATCATTTAAGCCTTTAAATATTTTCACATTTTCTTTTTTAGTCATGAGGGCACTAAGAGCTGGTTCTGGTACTATTGCTGTATTTTCTTTACCAGACACTATCATTGGTACTAATTCACTTGGTGAATTTACATAGCTAAAATTAACATCACCTTCAGTATTTAATCCCTTTTCAGATATTATATATTGTGCTGTTATGTCTGGTGTTAAACCCTTACCTATGTTCATAATATTTTTTCCTTTTAAGTCTTCATAATTATTTATATCTTCTGTTGAAACTATGTAAGATGAACCAAACCCTGTTGTTCCTGCTATTTGGTAATTCTTTGTTTTGTTATAAACTATAGATGCCATATTAGATGGTACTATAGCTATATCTGGTTCTTCTTTCATAACTGTTGTTGAAAGGGTTTCTGATGTCTTTTCTATCGTATATTCAATTTCATAATTTGACTTTATTTCTGGTTTCTCTTTTATTAATTTAGCTATTGCTATTGTTGGTAATCCATCTGGAGATACCACTTTTACAACCTTCTTAAATGTTTCGTCTTTAATACTTTCTGATTTTTCTTTATCGATAGATGAACAACCTGACAATACCCCCATTGCAATTATTCCTGTTGATAAAATACTTATAAACTTTCTCATATCTAATCCCCCTTTTTTATAAATTCCCTATAACACTTATTTGTTCAAATAAATTCTGTCAACTTTATCAAATATTTAATTTTTCTATCCTTTATATTTTCTATATTTATAATTAATTTACCTTTTATCATATTCTTTAGCTTATTAATTATTCATCAAGTAATATAGCAACTATTCATTTTTATTCTATTATTCTTAAAATTACGAAAATATAAGATTTCTAATTATTTTGTTTAGATTAATTTTAAGTTGGTATTTATATTAAAGTATTTAAAATATAATTTATACTTAGGGAGATGAATTAAAGATGAAATCTTTAAAAGGAACTAAAACAGCACAAAATTTAATGAATGCATTTGCAGGAGAATCAATGGCTAAGAACAAATACCAATTCTATGCTAAAATAGCTAGAAAAGAAGGATTTGCTCAAATTGGAGATATATTTGATGAAACTGCTCAAAACGAAGAAATGCATGGAAAAATATTCTTTAGATACTTATTAAATGATTTCACTAAAGAGGATGTTCAAGTAACAGGTTCTTATGGGGTAGGTATGTCTAGTACTTTAGAAAACTTAAAAACAGCAGCAGCTGGTGAAAATGAAGAAGATACTCTTTACCTAAAATTCGCTGCAGATGCTAGAGAAGAAGGATTTGAAGAAATAGCTGCTTCTTTCACTCATATTCACACAATAGAAGCTCATCATAGAGATAGATTCTTAAGATTAGCTAAAAACATAGAAGAAAACAAAGTTTTCGAAAAACCTGAAGTTAAAGAATGGATATGTACAGTATGCGGATATGTTCATTCAGGAACAGAAGCTCCACAAGTTTGTCCAGCTTGCAAGCATCCACAAGGATATTATGAAATAAAAGCTGAGAACTTCTAAGGCTAAGTATATGAGGAGGGTTAAACACATATCATTTATCAATAATGTGTATTTAACCTTTTTTATATCTCATAAATGTTTACTTTTATACTACTTTATATCATTTATTCTAACGCAAAAAAAGACTAGGTATTTTACCTAGCTTTTTTGTGTTTAGAACCTATATACTATGCTTTTTTAACAACACTAGACTTTAATTTCATAGCTCCAAAACCATCTATTTTACACTCTATATCGTGTCCATCAGCTGCATCTGGAACTAAACGTATACTCTTTACCTTTGTTCCTATTTTTATAGAAGATGAACTTCCCTTAACTTTAAGGTCTTTAACTACTGTTACAGCATCTCCATCTTTTAATACGTTTCCATTTACGTCTTTTATTACAACTTCTTCTTCAACTGACTCAGTTGGATTCCATTCATATGCACACTCTGGGCAAACTAAAAGATTTCCATCTTCATATACATATTCTGAATTACATTTTGGGCAATTTGGTAAAGTTTCCATAATATTATTTCCTCCGTTCAATATAATTAATATTTTTACTCATAGGCTATATAATATCATAGTCTTCTCATATTGACAAATCTTCATACCGGCTAGGCTCAAAGTTAGTATTTATCCTTGCTAATATAATTATGTTTTTATCACTTAATACTGTCTATTTTAATATTTTCTGATAAGTATCAAATTATTAATACTTTAAATCTCAAACTAATATAATTAAACATAGAATTACTTAACTAATAGAAATAATTTTACTAATACAACTTAGATTCACTAAGTATTCTATTATAATTTCTATTTATTAGGATTGTAATTTTCACCTTAAAATAACAATGTGATTTTTAGATAAATAATTTGGAGGATATCAATATGAAAAATAAGATTTTTAGTGTTTTATATAATACAATATTTCGTAATCATAATAAAAACAATATAAAAATAAAGTCAATAGCATCAAGACAAATTCCTTATGAAATTGAAGTTATCGCTGAAAATTTATATGTACCTTGGGCTATAAATATAAGCAATGAAGGTAACATATATTTTACAGAAAGATCTGGTGCTATTAGAATTATTGAAAATGAGAAACTTAATCCACAGCCACTCATCACATTTAGTTCTCCCTTTATAAGTCAAGGAGAAGGGGGATTAATGGGTATTGCCTTAGATCCAAACTTTTCAAATAACCATTATATTTATATTATGCATTCATATCTAGAAGCTAACCAAGTCTATAATCGTATCATTAGATTGGTAGAAAATAATAATATAGCATCCATTGACCAGATTATTCTAGATAAAATTCCTGGAGGAAGTATTCATAATAGAGGAAGAATAAAGATAGGTCCAGACCAAAAATTATATATAACAACAGGAGATGCCGGAAATCCTGCATTAGCACAAGACCCTACAAGCACCGCTGGAAAGATACTTCGAATAGAATTAGACGGAAGTATTCCTAAAGATAATCCAATTATTAACTCTCCTATTTATAGCTTAGGTCATAGAAACCCTCAAGGCTTAGCATGGAATTCAAAAAATGTATTGTATGCATCAGAGCATGGGCAATCAGCGCACGACGAAATAAACATAATACAACCAGGAGCCAATTATGGGTGGCCTATCGTTCAAGGAGATGAAGAATCTACAGAAGTTATAACACAAAAACCTTTGATACATAGCGGTGAAGTTACATGGGCTCCATCTGGTATGACCTTCGTAAATCAAGGACCATGGGAAGGAGAATTACTCGTTGCTACTTTACGTGGACAACAGTTGCTTGGTATTTCGCTAAATGGAAAGGGAACAGTAGTTAAGAATGTAGAATCATGGCTAAAAAATGAATATGGACGTTTGCGTGAAGTTGTCCAAGGAAAAGATGGTTCAATTTACCTTGCAACAAGTAATAAAGACGGTAGAGGGAATCCTGATATAAATGATGATAGAATTTTCCGCCTCACTCCAAAATAAAAACACAATTTCTAAATATACTTTCTTATGGCATAATCAAATTATTTTCTAAATAATTAAAGTAATTAAAATATAGGAGCTTACCTTTGATTTATGAAAAATATAGAATATATGTAAAGAGGTCTATAAAATATATTTTATAGACCCTATTAAACTTAATTCTCTTTTTTATGCAATTATATTTTTAATCACAGTAAATTTTTATCTATTTTTATAGAATTTATACTAAAGGTGCTTGAATTTGGGTAGTGAAAAGGAAAATATGAAAATGGCCATCAACAACAGTAGTTTGTCCAGATACTAAATGAACATGTTTATTAGTTCCTGGTATTGGAATTGCTGGACCAGTTGTAACGCGTATTTGATGGAAATGATCTAAAAAGTCTGTATTGTCATTTCTGATTCTATGAACATGGTTTGTCCCACCATTTATTGGAATAGCTTCTCCTGTAACACCAGCAACTCTATGATTATGTCTGTCATCGCCTTCTTCAGCTAATTTAACACTTTCTGAGTATTCATGAACATGCGTCTGCATTTCGTCTTCTTCATGACAATTACAGCAATTACATTTATGCCAATTCATATGTTTACATTCATCTTCATTATGACATTTACAGCAATTATCTCTATGACAATTCATATGTCTACATTCATCTTCATTATGATATCTCATACATTTAAAGCTGTTACCTCTATTATCATTATCTCTTCTGCATCTATTATTTTGAAAACTCATTCTTTCTCTCTCCTATTATATTATATTAAAAGACTCTTATAAGAAATCTCTTGATATAATATATATGAGCATTTGTCAATTTCGTTCCTATTTCTCGTTAATTTTACATAATTCCCTCCTTTACACACCACTATAATTTTTCGTTTTTTAGTAAACAATTTTCCCTTCACTCTTGATACTTCTTACTTTTTTAGATTCCATTAATATGTATTAATAGTTAGATTATTATTAATCATAATACTCAAGTTAAAATAAAAGATTCTATTCAAAAAATATTATCCTCTTATATATTGAAACATCATCATTCCACTTTATTTCGTCAGAAAGGTGCTTTGGAATTAGTCTATATATTCTAATTTTTTATAAGTTATTGGTTAAAATAACATAAGTATTAAATATTTTAGGCAAAGGAGATATTTTATATGAACTTTTTAAATGGTCAAGAAACACTTAGCACCATTGACTGGATACTTCGTGCTATTATTGCTTTTTTCTTTTTGCTAGCAATTGCAAAGTTATTAGGGCATCGTTCCATTTCTCAATTAAGACTAATTGATTTTGCTATTACTTTAGTAATCGGTAATATTATTGCTCATCCATTGTCTGATGAAAAGCTTGGACTAGAAGGCTCCATCATTACAACACTTGTATTAGTTGTTCTATATATTTTGGGAGTATTCATAGTTCTTAAATTTCCGTACCTTGGAAAAATTATTAATAATCCACCAATCACGCTTATTCAAAATGGTGAAATCCTTTATAACGGGCTAAAAAAAACACGAATATCAATCGATATATTATTAGAAGAATTACGTGAAAAAAAGGTAGAAGATCTGAAGAAAGTAGCATTAGCAACATTAGAGCCTAATGGTAAAATTTCTATTTTTTTACATCCAGAATATGAGCCCATTACACCTTCACATTTGTCTATTAAAGTGGAACCTTTTGGTTTTCCAAGAACAATTATTAAAGATGGTAAAATTAACTTTGAACAGCTAAAAATGCTTAATAAAGATGAGAACTGGGTTGTTTCCAAATTAGAAAGTTTATATCAAGTCGATGTAAAAAATGTTTTACTTGCCACACTTGATAATAAAGATAACTTGAATGTTTTTTTATATAAATAATCAATTGAGACATAAACATATCCATCTCTAAACAGATTAGTTTAAGCCTCTTTTATTCTAAGAATCTCATTTATCTATGATGCTGTTATCAGAGACTTACTCTACGGATCTTATTTTTATTTAGTTTGTTATTTATCTCACTTGCATACCTTTTTAAACCAATGAAAAATATCACCTTCTATATTTACATTTATCTGTCTCTTAGCAGCATAACTACGTATTAAATGCCTTATCTAACTACTTCAAAATATCTATAATTGATCTTTCATCCAATTGAACTAAATTCAAAATTAATATATTAATTTTGAATTTTGTCCTTAAAAATCTAAAGAATTTTTTTATTTACTAAATTGACAAAATCCTATATTTTTTAATATTTATTATATATAAAAACCCGTATCACTTCGTTGTGATACGGGTTTTTATATATAACCTTAAATAAAACTATTGGTTAAATTACTACTTTAGTATAATTTTTTAAATGTATTTTAAATTACATAGCTCTAGCAGGGAATATTGCATCTAAAACTCCAATAACTATAGCTGCCAGTATTGCGCCTATAATAGTTACACCCATATCAGGTACTAAAAATTGTGCTAAATATATTATTATAGCTGCAATTATAAACCCTTTTATTCCTTTTCCAAAAGGAGATGCGTCAACTCCCATAAGTAATTCT
Organism: Romboutsia sp. D33t1_170424_H2; assembly: GCF_015669105.1. Taxonomy (NCBI): domain Bacteria; kingdom Bacillati; phylum Bacillota; class Clostridia; order Peptostreptococcales; family Peptostreptococcaceae; genus Romboutsia; species Romboutsia sp. D33t1_170424_H2. The sequence continues at coordinate 65,625 of NZ_JADOZQ010000007.1, forward strand.
GCTAAATAATCTAATCCAGATATAACAACTGCAGCTATTAAAAATGACCATATTCCATTGATTGAAAATCCTGGAGTTACAAATGATGTTATCATTAGAATAACTGCGACTAATATAAATCTTCCTATCCATCTTAATAAACTATTATCATTTCCTCTTTTTTCATTATTATCATGTGCCATATAAGCCACTCCTTTAATAAAATTTTATAATTACTTTTTGTTGCTAAATCTTTACGAATAAATCCTCAGTATCAATTATATAATTTGCTTTTAAATAATAAATATTTATTATTTTTATATTATAGTTATATATTGACCACTATATTAAATTTTATTCCTTATAATATTGAAAAACCTTACAATTATAATTTTATTATTTTCTAAAATCTTAGTAATTCCTATTTTTACTTTTTGTAAGCTAGGTTCAAGTTTAATAGTTAAAAGAGTATATAACAATGAAAAAATTTAAAAAAATTCATTTTTATCATTATTTGTATTAATGCTTATTTTAATTAATTTGATTATTATAAAAACTTTTTATTAATACTCTAATGTCTAATAAAATATTACAACACTAAAAATCCATCTACTATCAACTATTTTGCTATATAGAAGTATAACTTACCATATATAAATAACACTACCCTATGAATTAATAATATAATTATTATTATACTAAATTCCACTATATCTTACTTCTAATGCACTTCTCTGTACTTTACTCTACGAAACAAATTTTTCTTTATTTTCTCATTTATATTGTCACCTTTAAATTCATTAACTTCAATACAACTAAATGAAAATACAACATTCTTGTGGGATAAGCACCTTCTCTAAACATATATCATAAAATATTATAAAGTCTATGAAAGGAATGAGAAATATGTTTAATGTTTGTGAACCATATACCTATTCTTACTGGATTAATACACCAATGTATAATATTTATAGAGGATATACATACCCTTACTGGGTTAATGCTCCAATGTATCCATACCCCTTCTGGACTAACACACCAATATATAACTCATACTTTAAGAGACAAACTACTAAATTGAAGGATTATGGAGCAGAGCCATTTACAGTTAATATTGATGAAGCTACTAAGCAAAACAATACTTTTCGTACCGCTTTATGGACAGGAAACAATCTGCAAGTTACCTTAATGAGCATCGATGTTGGGGATGACATAGGTTTGGAAGTCCACCCAACAGGTGACCAATTCATACGTATTGAAGAAGGTCAAGGTCTTGTTAAAATGGGTGAGAATAAAGATAAATTGGACTTTGAAAGAGAAGTTCATGATGATTATGCCATCATGATACCTGCTGGTAAATGGCACAATGTAATCAATACGGGTGATAAACCACTTAAATTGTATGCTATCTATGCCCCACCTGAGCATCCACATGGTACTGTTCATAAAACTAAAGCAGATGCAGAAGCTGCTGAGCATAACTCCGAGCATTAATCAAAAGATACTGTAAAAATGGCTTTCTATGTTAAGATTAAATTCTCGTAGGAAGCTGTATTTTACAGCAAAACAAATTCTTCTATTTATACAATATAAGTATAAACTTTAATATAATTGTTTATAAAATCTAAATTCTATATTTCATTCAGAATATAAAGCATAACTATTCACTATAATTTATATACTTTTATTTAAGTAATCTAATGACTTTCCGTTTTTCATTAATAAATACCAAAAGACCGTATCAATTATTTGATACGATCTTTTTTATCTATCTTATAAAGTTTGTAAATATCTTATCTTCTTTTTCATTTTCTTTAACTTGAGATTTTCCAGCTTCAAGTACTTTCATCATCCAAGCCATATTTTTCCCAAGTACTCTCATTATTTGCATACCTTCTTCATCTTGAGTCACTTCTCCAGGAGTAGTTCCATAAGCTACATTCCAATAATTAGATGTAGGCATTATCATTTCTGAATAATTAATATAGTTATTTAATTGGTCAAATACAGGTATCCCTCCTGATCTTCTTACTGCTACTACACTTGCTCCTATTTTATGTCTAAACATTCCTCCATTTGAAGAAGCTACATAAAAAGCACGATCTAAGAATGATTTCATAGTTCCTGCTATTGCTGAATAATGAACTGGAGATCCTAAAATTATTCCATCAGCTTCTTTCATTTTTTGAACCCATTCATTTACTCCATCAGTTTCTATGACACATCTTTCATTCTGATTTCTTGAACATCCCCCACAAGCTAGACATCCACGTACTAATTTATTTCCTACATGAACAATTTCTACTTCTATCCCTTCTTTTTCTAATTCCGCTGCTACAGTTTTTATAGCATTATAAGTATTTCCGTTCTTATTAGGACTTCCATTGAAAGCAACTACTTTCATAACTTTACCTCCAAACATTGATTTTGCCTATGTGATTATTATATTTGTCATCTAGAAGCCTTACAAGTACGCACTTTTTAGTAAGATTACTTACCTATAGGTAAGATTTTTGAAATAAATATATTTTGAAATAAATATATTTTTATAAAACTAAAAATAATATATAATATATTCATAAGTAATTTATTATAGTATTACTTTATTAAGAATAATTAGCAGGTAGGTAAAATTAATGGTTTATTATAATGGCAAAGAATTTGTATGTTTATTAGACTTCGCAATGGAATTTATTAAAGGTAAATGGAAATCTATTTTATTATGTAATTTATATAGAGGACCTAAAAGATTTTTAGAACTTCAAAAATCCATTGGAAGTTTAAGTCAAAAAGTTTTAAACGAAAAACTTAAAGAGCTTGAGAATGATGGTTTAATAGAAAAAATAGTATATGCTGAAGTGCCACCTAAGGTAGAATATTTCCTAACTGATAAAGGAAAAGAGCTTTATGAAATTATATCCCCTCTTGAAAATTGGTCTAATAAATACTACCCTAACTTAGATAAGATTCATAAATAAATATTATATAAAAGCAACTATATATTACTTTTATATAATATTTATTTTTTGTTTTATAAGATACAATATCTAATATATATCTAGAAAATAATATACAAATAAAAACCGTATCACTTAATTGGGATACGGTTCTCCGTTACACTTCTAAAAGAGATAATTTTTAGGTTAAATATTTTCAAATCAAGTATTTTCTACAATTATCTTCTCTACTAATTTTATCTCTGATCTAAAACCCAACTTTTTAAGATGTATTACTAGTTCATTCCCATCTATTACCCTATAATGAGACTTTCTAGTAACTTCTACATTGCCAATTATTTTTGCAATTTGTAACGTCTTATATTTATTTTACATAATATTTTCACCTCAATCCAACTATATCTTAACCTATATAATAAGTATGGTGTTGTAATGGATAGTTAGACTTAACATCACTTATGATACTGTTATTTTTACATTATAGTTATATATTTATTAATATATTAAGTATTATATTTTATTCTTAGTATATCTCAAGCAAAATACAATATTTCAGTATCAACCTAAAGAATATTTTGCCTTAATATATCTAAAACTACATTATACGTAAATTTTGCTATATCAAGGAGGGCATATTATTGAAAGCTATTGTATATGAAGGAATTAAAAATGTAAATGTACGTGATGTAGCCGATCCCAAACTAGAAAAAAGTGATGATATTATTATTAAAGTTACATCTACTGCTATATGCGGTTCAGATCTTCATTTAATTCATGGAATGATTCCAAATCTTAAAAAAAATTCAATCTTAGGTCACGAAACAATGGGAATAGTTGAAGAAGTAGGTAAAGATGTTACTAAATTAAAAAAAGGTGATAGAGTTGTTGTTCCTTTTCCTATATCTTGTGGACATTGTTTCTATTGTGAACATGAGTTATATAGTCAATGTGATAACTCTAATGAATATAGCTCATGTGGTGGTATATTTGGTTATAGTGATACTTTTGGTGGATATGATGGAGGGCAAGCAGAATATTTAAGGGTTCCATATGCTAATGTAGGGCCTATAAAAATTCCTGAAGAATTATCAGATGATCAGGTACTTTTCCTTACGGATGTTTTGCCAACTTCTTACTGGGGTGTTGATAATGCAGGTGTTAAAAAAGGTGATACAGTTGTTGTACTTGGTTGTGGACCTATAGGTCTTTCTGTTATCAAATGGCTTATATTAAAAAATGTAGGAAGAATTATTGCAGTGGATAGAGTTTCATACAGACTTAAGCATGCCGCCTCCTACAAAGGTATTGAGACAGTTAACTTTGAAGATCATGATGATACAGGTGAGTACATAAAAGAAATTACTCATGGTGGTGCGGATGTTATTATAGACTGTGTAGGAATGGATGGTGTAATGTCAAACTTTGAAAAAATTGAAACTCTCCTAAAACTTCAAGGAGGTTCAAAGTCAGCAATTGAAATTTCATCTAGAGCTGTTAGAAAAGGGGGAACTGTTATGATGGTTGGTGTTTATGGTGCAAGATATAATCTGTTCCCATTAGGTGATTTCTTTTCTAGAAATATCACATTAAAGATGGGTCAATGCCCTGCTCAAGCTTATATGCCTAAAATTTTAGATATAATCAAAAAAGGTGAATATAATCCTACTGATATTATTACTCATAAGTTGTCATTATCTGAAGGTAAACATGCCTATGATATATTTGATAGTAAATTAGATAACTGTATAAAGGTAGTCTTAAAACCATAATTATAAAAACCGTATCACTTACTTGTGATACGGTTCTCTGTACCTTACTCTACAGATCATATCTTTAAGGTGACAATAGTGCCTCTGTTTTTAAATTCTTTATTTTATAATACCAACCAGAAGTTAATGATGCTATTTATATCTACAATAACTTTGATTTACTCCCCTTTTCTAGTGTCATCTTTACTAATGTGTTGTACCCCCATAAATATAAGATTCATTAGTTCTGTTAGGTTTTTCCATTGTGATTCCTTTGAATCGAGGTAATAAAAGTTTTTTGTTCCTTCTCGACGTACATTCACAATCTCTGCTTCTTTGAGTATTTTAAGATGATGAGATACAGCAGGACGTGAGAGATGAGTTTTTTCTGTAATTTCTCCCACTCGAATTCCATTAAAATCACTCTCTAATAGAGTAAGTAAGATCAATTGCCTTGTTTCGTCACCGATAGCAGAAATTGCCTTACGACATATTTTAAATTTTGATGTTATTTCTTTTAATCTTTCTTCACATTCTTTTTCCATAAACTTCTCCTCACACTTATAAGTATCTTACATTAGCTGTTTCTTTTTGTGCAGTACGTCTGTATTTCACATCTGGATATCCAAGAACTAGCGTTGTAACCACATAATCATTGCGTTTTAGATTTAAATGTCTTCGTAATTTTGGTGAATGGTTTACTACACTTGTAAAAAATCCACTATATAGTACACCCAATCCACAAGACTCTGCCATTAGTGCCATATTTGATGCTGCAAGCGATCCACTAACCTTATCTTTAGTTACTACCATTATTGCAATAGGTGCCTGTTTAAAAAAGAAGTTATCATCAATCGTAACTTCTTTTGCACTTTTCATAAAAAGGCTTACAATTGATTTTATTCTTCTAAAAAATTTCACTGCTATTTTCTCATACTTACTTTTGTCCTCACCCAAAACAATGTATGATACATTTTGTGCATTTTTAGCACTAGGTGTAAATCTACCTGCCTCAATAATTTTTTGTATAATTTCTGAAGGTAATTTTTTATTTTTAAACTTACGGATAGTTCTTCTTGATTTAATTGCCATTAATAATTCATCTGAATCTAAAACAGGTTGTTTTGAAAGTTCTATTGGTGGTTCATCAAATCCTGTCAGTGTAATAGCTTCTTTTGGACATATTGCTGCACAGTGACCGCACTTTATACAATCTTGATTTTTTATTACTGATTTTTTATCTTTAATAATTATATTATTTACCGGACAATCATTTTTACAAAGGCCACACCCAATGCAAAGATCTTTGTTAACTTCAATTATGTGTTGCTCTTTCATAATATATTCATCTGCCTTTCGTTTATTTGTTTAAACCATTATAACATTTAAATATTTTAAAATTTCATTGGTAAAGAATTTGATTACCATTAAATTTTATTAATAACACTACTTTTAGTTATTATTGTTAGTTTAACTAGCAAGAGTAATATATTTTTAATTACATACAAATTGAAATTAAAGTAATCGAACTTGATATAGAAATTAATTGCAAAGAAAAAAGCACTCCATCTCGCAAGATTAGTGCTAATTTTTATTAACTTATTCTTATATTAGATTTCAGTTAAGCTATTATCCCTTACTTATGGTGCGGTGCTCCGTTACAGCTTTAAATGAGCACGATTTTATTTCCCTTTTATATCCTATATTCCTCTTATATTTACATCCCTTATTTATTCTTATTTTAAGTATTAACTATTTAAACCGCCAAATTTATTAAACTTAATATGGTGCTTATTTTCTATACATCTCCAACATAGCTACGTGTTAAATTCGGCATTATAAGTTGTCCGTTATTGCTATATTTTTTATAAATTTTTTTTAATTCATTAACGTAGTTATTATACTGTGAATCATTACTTTTTAGGGCATATGAGGATGATAGATTTCGTCCAATAAATTCATCCATATCAAAAATTAAATTGTTAGGAAAAACTTTTGTTTCATATTTACCGTTAAAAAAATCTGAAAAATCGTCCTTATTAGTTTTACCATACATTCCATCAGAAAAACCTTTGAAATTTGGGCAATATTTGCGATTAACTTCATAGTTTTCTATAACTAATTCATTGTTATTATCTCTAATATTCCAAACCAAAATCACTTTTTCTTCAGGTTTCAAAATACGCTGGCACTCTTTTTTAAATCTTTCCCTATCAAACCAATGGAAAGCCTGTGCAACAGTGATATAATCAACGCTATTGTCGTCAATAGTAGTATTCTCAGCATTTCCATTAACAGATGTAAATCCAAGAAAATTATTTAAATTAGTTTCAGCAATATCACGCATATCAGCATTAGGTTCAATACCATATACCTTACTACCTTTTTCAAGTAGTTGCCGAGTTAAAATACCAGTACCAGAGCCTATATCAGCAATAATACTCCTTTGAGATATTCCTACATCTGTAAAAAGATAATCAATAAAGTCGAAAGGATATGATAGACGATATTTAGAATATATTTTTCCCATACCATTAAATTTATTTTCATTCATATCTCTAACCTTCTAAGCTAATACAAATAATATTGCATATAATTTATGATTTATTCACATTCAGTATATAAGACCATAAAATTCTATCTATATAGAAATATTTTTTATAGATAGATTTCTATAGCTAGGTCTTGTATTCTTCTTTACTAATTATTTCAAAACTATGATTTTTTCCTTTTCATATTGTTTGATAGGATATTTGATAAACTATTTTGCCTACATTCTATAATTCATGACATACAAAGATCTATTTTTATTGTTTAGATTTTTACAAGTCATATACTTCCTTATCTTGAACTGTTTTAGAATAATGCATTCCAAGACAATAAATACATTAGAATTATTATCCCATTAATAAGTAAATCTGAAAATATCTATAATTTACCTTATAATAAAAGACTCACAAATACTTGTAAACCAAGTAATTGCAAGCCTTTTATTAATGTACCTAATGAATCTGAACTAACAATCTATGTTTTATTAACCCCTATTTCATATACTTAAATTTTATCTAACTATTAAAAAATGTACTTATTTATGATATGATTCACCGTATCAGCAATAAGTGAAGTATATATACTAATATTTAAAAGCTAAAAGCTTATTTTTTAATTGATTTTCAATATTTCTTAATTCAACTTCGGCTTCCCTACGTTTTTGACGTCCTTCTGTTTGTATATTAAGTATTTCATCAAGAGTTGAAATTAATGACTCATTTGTAGCTCTAAGTGTTTCAATATCAACAATTCCTCTTTCAGACTCTTTTGCAGTTTCTATAGTTGAAGTTTTTAATATTTCTGCATTTTTACGTAAAAGTTCATTTGTCATATCTGTTACTTCTCTTTGAACTCTTGCAGCATTAGCAGCGTGAGCAACTCCAAGTGCTAAAACCATTTGATTTTTCCAAAGTGGAATAGTATTTATAATTGTAGATTGTATTTTTTCAGACATTAATGCATCATTATTTTGAATTAAACGAATTTGTGGAGCCATTTGTAAAGAAATCATTTTAGTTAATTCTAAATCGTGAATTTTCTTTTCAAAACGATTGCAAAGAGCTACAAAATCATTCAATTCTTGAGCATCCTGAGGGTTCCCACTATTTCTTGCTTTTTCTTGCAATTTAGGAAGTTCTTCCTTTTCTAGTTTTTGAAGTTTCTTTTTACCAGCTAAGATATACATAGAAAGCTCTTTAAAGTATACTTTATTTATTTCATACATCTTATCTAGCATAGCAATATCTTTTAAAAGCTGTATTTGATGCGATTCAAGAACATTACACATTTTACTAATATTCTTATCTACATTTTCATATTTTATTTTCATTTGGGAAATCTTATCCTTACCTTTTTTAAAGAAACCTAAAATTCCTTTTTTCTCTTCGGATTCTTCAAAATTCTTTAATTCATGAACTACACTAGATAATATTTCCCCAATTTCACCTAAATCTTTAGTTTTTACATTATTCAGCGCTGACTGTGAAAAATCAGAAATTTTCTTTTGAGCACCTACCCCATATTGTAAAATAGAATTTGAATCATTTATCTCTATTTTATCTACAAATTGATCAACCATCTTTTTTTCTTCTTCTGTAAGTTGTATTTCATCAATTATTTTTTCTTCTACTTTTTCCTCTTTTACTTTTACATTAAGCACCTCATCTTGGAATGGTTGAAAAGTTAATTCTGGTTTTATATCAATAGACCCTTCTTTGAATTCATCACTCATTTTTAATGCCTCCCTTTTATTTAAAACTTACTTTTTAAAATCGTCTTCTGCTAATCCCTCTTGTTTAAATAATGTTTTAAGAACAGAAATATCTGCAGAAATATCTAAAACAACATCTTCAAATAAATCATCTAATAAATTTTCAAAAGCGCTATTAATAAGATCAATACTCTTTTCAATTTCACTTTTAGCACTTTCTATATTCTCACCTTGAACTAATTGATTGTTTATATCTTTGTACGAACTAATTAATTTTATAGTAATAGGAAGATAATGATTTATAAATTTATTAACTTCTTGTATCTTTTTAGGATTCTTTTCAACTTGAATAAGGATTTGGTTTGAAATGTTTCCTAATTTATCTAACTTTATAGCTATTTCTTCTTTATAAAGATCATTTCTTATACTTTTTATTTGTTCAATATAATTTCTTCCTATTTTAATTGTAGATTCTATTTCTTCTTTTTCTAAATTTTCTATTTCTTCATTTAATTTTTCATTATTGCTCTCTTTAACCATTTGTTGCTTTTTTAAATTTAAATAGTCACCATAAACTTCATCACTTAACATAAAGTAAGTTTTTTCTTCATCTATATGTCCTTCTAAAAACATACCTAAGTCAATCATTTTACTTAGATCTTTAACAACAAAACTCTCTTTTTCTTTGGCAAATTTAGCTAAGTCCTTAATTAAGAAATAACTATTGTCATCAATAAACCTTACATACTTCTTAAAACGTTTTACTCTTTTTCTTAAATTTATTCCTCTTAATAATAAACCTACACTTACTGCAAGGAATAAAAATAGAACTCCAAAAATAATGTTGCTACCTAAAATAATTCCACTGAAGAATGTATTAACTATTAGAAATATCAACACTGAAGAGCCAAAAACTAAACTTCCACTCGCTCCGAATAATATATAAAGTATTCCCGATATACTTCCAGCTGGTCTTTTACTAATATATGTTGATATATTATTTTTAGATTTTTTATTTAAGCCCATATATTTTTCACTATATTCATTAAGCTTTGATTTAAATTGATTTAAGGTATCCTCAGTTTTATCGTTAACATCCTTTTTAAAATTAGCTAAATCTATTGCTTTAAGTGCATTGCTAACTGTAGACATAATTTGGTCTTCTAAATTAGAAAAATCCTTTTTATCCATTATCTTGCCTCCAGATTATTTTTCTTATAATTAACATAAGTCTAGATATATACTATACCGTTATGTTAATATTTTAAGTTTATTATATCTTATAATTTAGCTAATTGTAACTGCTAACTTAAAAGGAATATAATAAATATATTTTATAAATACATTATTACTTATGATACAATACCTTTGCTAATAAATATAGCCTTAAGTAAGTCATATCAACATCTGAGGCTATGTATCTTGCTTATTTATGATACGGTTCTCCGTTACACCCCCAAAGGATGTCGCTTTTTATTCTATTATATTAGTATATTTTTTAATTTCTCTATATCTGTATATGGAAAGAAACTCAAGAATAGATGAAATCACAAATATAATATTTTTTATCATAAGTTGTCTAGTAAGAGCAACTTACCTTGTTTTTAATTTAATCATTTTGGGTATCATAAGATAAGCTACTTTAAAATTTTAAATTGAAAGAGGACATTTTAATATGATAAGCATAATCGGATTAATTTTATCATTATCTTTGATAATATTCTTAGCCTACAAAGGGTATTCAACTATTATTACAGCTCCCTTAGTTGCCTTACTTACAGTATTTTTAATAGGTGGAGATACTAATACACAGTTAATGGTTCATTATACTGAAGTATATATGGGTGGGTTTGCAAATTTCGTAAAGAACTACTTCCCTATTTTCTTAACAGGTGCAATCTTTGCTAAATTAATGGAAGAAGCTCTTTATGCTAAATCCATAGCAAATTTCATTACTAAAAATTTAGGTAAAAATAAAACTATATTAGCAGTAGTACTTGCTGGTGCACTTCTTACATATGGAGGGGTTTCTTTATTTACAGTTGCCTTCGTATTATATCCTATTGCCAATGTTTTATTTAAGGAATCTGATATTCCAAAGAGATTAATTCCAGGAACTATTGCTCTAGGGTCATTTACCTTTACAATGACAGCTCTTCCAGGTACTCCTGAAATACAAAATGTTATTCCTATGAGGTACTTTGGTACAGATACTTTTGCTGCACCCCTTATAGGAATTATAGCTAGTGTATTAATGCTATTACTTGGTATGGCTTGGCTTACATATCGCGTTAGAAAAGCACATGAGAATCTAGAAGGATATGGAAATCATTATATTGAGGATAGCTCTAATGAAGATAAGAATATTCCAAGTATATTTTTAGCAGTAACACCTATATTAATTATATTTTTAAGTAATTTATTCTTTTCAAAAATATTTTACCAATTAATCGATGGCTCTTATTTGAGTAAATATAACTTATCACTAGATAATGTGTCTGGCACATGGAGTGTAATTATCTCTATAGTTATATCCACATTATTTATAATAATAACTAACTTTAGGAAAATTTCTAACTTAAATAAAGTTCTTAATGAAGGTATATCAAATTCCTTTTTACCACTGCTTAGTTCTAGTGCTATTGTTGGGTATGGAAGTGTTATAAAATCATTGCCTGTATTTATTGCTTTGCAATCAATGATATTAAATGTATCCTCTAATCCAATAATTTCAGAAGCTTTATCAGTGAACATAATTTGTGGTATTACAGCATCTGCCTCTGGAGGACTTACTATAACACTAGATGCTCTATCATCTACCTTTATAGCAATGAGTCAATCCCTTAATATTTCTCCTGAAATAATGCATAGAATAGCTGCTTTAGCTTCTGGTGGACTTGATACCTTACCTCATAATGGAGCAGTAATAACAACACTTGCTATTTGTAGCCTTACTCATAAGGATTCCTATAAAGATATTTTTATTACCTCTGTTGTTATACCTATATTAGTAACCGCATTGGTCGTTATTACTACATCTATATTATATACTTAAGAGTAATGGTATAAAAATAACCACACTTTAGAATTTTCAATATATTAAATCCTTAGGTGTGGTTATATATTTAGCATGATCTATGGAAAAAATTATCCATTGTGTAAATTCACGCATTCCTTCACGTCTTTTTTCTTATGGATACTAATATTATCACTAGAATCTTTTCAGTATATCACAAGAGAGTTATACTTTACTTGTGATACGGTTCATTATTATTTATTCTAAACGCTCTATAAACTTGCTCTAAAAGTATAAGTTTCATTAACTGATGAGGGAAAGTCATCTTAGAAAAAGATAATTTATAATCAGCTCTCTTCAATACTTCTTCACAAAGCCCTAAAGAACCTCCTATAACAAAAGTTATATGACTATTACCTCTAACAGCTAACTTGCTCATAGTATCTGCTAATTCTTCAGAAGATAAATTCTTTCCATCAATAGCAAGTGCTATAACATAACTATTACTCTTTATTTTTCCTAGAATTTTTTTACCTTCCTTTTCTTTAACTATTAACATGTCCTTTGGGCTTAAGTTTTCTGGACATTTTTCATCATCTAATTCTATTAAATCTAGTTTACAATACTTAGATAATCTTTTTGAAAATTCTTCTATTCCTAATTTTAAATACTTTTCTTTTAATTTACCTACGCTAATAACCGTTATATTCATAAGAATTCTCCTTTATTCTCTTTATTTATGTCTTTGTAAGTAATATTTATTTAACTTTGTATATATCTGAAACTTCTTCTCTTAATAAAACATCTAACTTAACATCTTGTCCAACTATTATATCATTTTGAGTAAGTATACTCTTAGATGTCTCATATGCTAGTTCTGGGAAGTTATTTTCTTTACTTAAATGAGCTAATAATATTCTTTCCGTTCCGTTATTTATAAGCTCAACACAGAATTTAGCTGCATCTTCATTTGATAAATGCCCTTCCTCTGACATCACCCTCTTTTTTAATGAGTATGGGTAAGACCCCATCATAAGCATATTAGGGTCATAATTTGATTCTAATATTACTAATTTTGATTTATATAAATGTCTTCTTATATTGTCATCTATATATCCTATATCTGTAGCTATAGACATCTTATCATTCCCTGTGTAGAAGTTGTATCCTACTGCGTCCGATGCATCGTGTGGTATTGAAAATGGTCTTATTACCACATCTCCTAAAGAGTAAGTTTTATCATTTTCAAATACCTTCATATTATTACTTTCTATATTTCCTAATTTATCTTTCATAGCACACCATGTTTTTACATTTGCAAATATAGGTATATTATATTTTCTAGACATTATCCCTGCACCTTTTATATGGTCTGAATGTTCATGAGTTATGAATATTCCTTTTATATTTTCCATGTTTATTCCTATATCATCAAGTCCTGTTGTTATTCTCTTTCCACTAAGACCTGCATCTACTAATATTCCTGTATCTTTATACTCTATATAATGGCAATTTCCGCTACTTCCACTTCCTATTGAACAGTATTTTAGCATTTATTCACCTCGTCTTCTCATTGTCATAGATTATATTATACCAAAAAACTCAAGCATTAAATAATTATTTAATGCTTGAGTTAAAATTTACTTGTATTCTTTTATAATTTTATCTATATCTACACCTTTATCATTCCATAACTTTACAAACTCTGCACTACTTACATTTTTGTGCATATATGTAGAGTAATATTCCTTTAAAGTATCAAAAAATACCTTATCTCCCACTTCTTTTCTTACTTCATGGAAAGCTAAAGCCCCTTTAGTATACACATTTAAACTATATTCAATTGAGTTTGAATACCCTGTTACTGGTTTAAATATATCTTCACTACGATAGCTTTTGGCCTGTAACTCCATATTATCTATTAATTTTTTAGCTAGTTTATCTCCATATTTTTTTTCAAAGTATAATATTGTGGAATACTCTGTTAGTGCTTCATCTAGCCAAGGTTCACTTATTTCATTATTTCCAACCACTGAATACCACCATTGGTGCGCTGTCTCGTGTGCAATTACATATTCTAATAAAAACTTATCTCTCTTATTATACAAGCTTTGATCTATCATTATTAAAGTTGGGTATTCCATCCCTCCTATAAAAAAGTCGCTTGCTATTACAGAGTATGTATCATATGGATATTTCCCAAATAATTCACTAAATATCTCCATAGAGCTCTTTGCGATATATGTAGCATCCTTAGATAATTCTTCATTTAAATTATATGTATTAATATTCACTTCATTATATTTATCACTATCAACGTGAAACTTATCACTTAAAATAAAAGCGAAATCTCTAACTTGTCTTGCTTCTACTTCATAAAGAGTCTTATCACTATCAGATGTCTCCTTTACTACCTTCCCTGTGCATCCCATTTTATACTTTTTAGGCAAAAGTATCTTTAAATAGAAGTCGCTTGTATCACTATAAAATGGATCACCTACTGTTTCATAACTATTTAAATTCCATCCGTTGGCATCATTGACACTAGCTATTGGAAACCAATTGGCTACATTTACTGTGTTTTCTCCATACCCAAATCTACCTTGTGAATTAGGTATTTTAACATTGTATTTCATATCTATAGATACTTTATTTCCTGGCTTAATTGGATTTTTTAATTCAACCTCTAGTATATCATTCTTATCACCACTTACCTTATAGGCCAATTTTTTACCATTATTTAGTATGTTTTTTAAATCTATATATCCTTCATTAAATCCATTTGGATATGCTTGTTTCATTTCAGATTTTTCAAAAGGTGCAAATTCACTCTTTGAAAAGGCATTTGGATATATATGAAAATATAATTTGTCTAAAGTGCTTTTTGTATTATTTACATACTCTATATTTTGGTTACACATTAAACGTTTACTTTCATCATCGAAGACTACATCTATTGTATATCTATTAATCTCTTTTTCATTTGCTAGGTTAGCTGAAGGTATTCCTTTTTTATCATTGTAAAAATATACTCCTCCACTGGCTACTAAAACTAATGCTATTATTCCTACTGATAATAGCTTTCTTACTCTTTTAGTAAAGTTTATTATCAAATCTTCTCCCCCCTGTTTTACATGAATAATTTAAAAGTTTTTTTGCAAGATAAATTTATATAGCTTTTTATGATATAATTCTTCTTGATAATTATGTAGGCTACATTTAATATCACATTTTTATGATATAATTTAAAGCGAGGTGATAAAATGTTTTTTAAAGAACCTAATGAGGTTGACTTAGGTGATACATCCATTCCAAATATCTTTATAGATATATTTATGCCTATGGCGGACGGGTTATACGTTAAAGTTTATCTCCTTGGATATAAAAATGCTTGTGACCCAAGTTCTAATCCTAAGTTTAACAATAATTCTATTGCAAAAGACTTAAATATCCCTCTTTCAGATGTGTTATCAGCATGGAAGTTTTGGGAAAGCAAAAATATAATTAAAATGCACAAAAACGAAGGCCTTGATGAATTTGATTATTCTGTTGAGTTTTTAGATTTAAAGAAACAGTATATAGAAAATACCACTGTTAATACTAAATCTATTAAATCAAATACAGACTCTATCGTTTCTGTTGCTGAAAACCCAAGCATTAGAAAGATGTTTAACTCTATAAATCAAATTGTAGGCAGACATCTTGACCCAGGTGAAAAAATTAGTATTTTAGATATAATGAATAAATACAATATGAATCCAGATATGATTGTTTATGCTTATGAAAATGTAAAAGAAAGAACTGGTTCTTCCAAGCCTGTTAAATATATTGAGAGTATAATTAGAAACTGGTATGATAGCAACTTATATACTCCTGATGATGTTAAGGTTAGTTTTAATGCTAGAAGTGAAAGATATACGATATACAAAACTATATTTAATGAATTAGGATTCTTTAGACAGCCTTCTAGGTCTGAAAAAGAAACTATGGATATATGGTTAGATCAATTTAATATGGATATTGAATTAATTCTTGAAGCTTGTTCTAAGTCCAAAAATATTTCTAATCCTTCTATAACATACATTGATGGTGTTATTAAAAGTTGGAATAATAAAAGCATAAAAAATCTTCAAGATTTAAAGATACAAGAAGAATCAAGAAAATTAAAAGAAAATGTTGGTAAATTTTCCTCTAATAAGACTTCCGAAAATTATAAAAAGACTAAGTTCCATAACTTTAATGAGACATTCACTCAGTATAGTCCAGAGGAATTAGATAGAATTATCGAAAAAAGTCAGAAGGAAAAATTTAGGTAGGTGATTAGATGAACGAAAGTAAAATAAGAGAGATCCTGCTAAAGTACGAGCAAAAAAGAGATGCAGATGAACTTGACTTAGAAAAGAGAAAAAAAGAACTTTATACTCGAATACCAGAAATTCAGCATATAGAAGATGAGATTAGTAAAATTGGACTTAAACTAGCTAAGGCTGTTTTACTTGACCCTAATTCAAGAGAAAAAATAGTAAAGGAATCTAAAGAACAAATGGATACTCTAAAAGCTAGAAAATCTCTTCTTTTAAAAACTCATGGTATACCTGAAAATTATTTAGAGATGAAGTATGATTGTAATTACTGTAAAGATACTGGTTTTACACCAAATGGTGAAAAATGTAGTTGTTTTAAGCAGGAAATAATCAATGAAGCTTACAAAATGTCTAATTTAGATAGAGTTTTAAGTAAAGAGAATTTTGCCAATTTCAATTTTGATATATTTTCACCTGTAAGACCTGAAGGTGCTGGTATATCACCTAGAGAAAACATGCTTGATATATTCTCTATTTGTGAAAAATTCGTATTAGATTTCGATAAAGATAATGGTGAAAATTTACTTTTCTATGGTTCTACTGGATTGGGAAAAACTTATATGTCTAACTGTATTGCCAAAGATTTATTAGATAGAGGATATGTAGTTATATATCAAACATCTTTTAAAATCCTAGAAATTATTGAAGACTATAAGTTTAGAAGAGATCCTAATAATAAAATGGCTAATGAAAATTATAAAAATCTATTCGATTGTGATTTATTGATAATAGATGATCTTGGAACTGAACTAAATAATTCATTTACAAGTGGTGAAATTTTTAATATAGTTAATACTCGATTGGTATCTGGTAAAAAGATAATAATCTCTACAAACTTATCACCTAATCAAATAGGAAAAACTTATACTCAAAGAACCTTATCTAGAATATTAGATAAGTTTAGGCTTATAAAGTTTGTTGGTAATGATTTAAGATGGGAAAGATATAAATAGGAGAAAAATATTATAATATTTTTCTCCTATTTTAGTATTATTTATAGTTAATTCTGATCATTTTATTATAGAATTTTTTATAATTACTATTTAGATTTCTTTTTGCTTTTTATAAATAAAGATGCAATTAAACCAAGTAATGATATAACAGCTACACCTATAAATAAGTGAGCATAACCTTGATTCATAGTGTATTGATACGCATTTTCTATGGCTGGTTTAGCTTTATCTAAACTTGTTAAGTAATTACTTTTTAATGCTGCAAAATCCATATTAGGATTTACTGACATAGCATGTTGTATACCATTGAGCATAGACATCATAAAAGATTTAACTGTTTCAAATATATTAGTAACATCTGCATTTTGTAATTTATTCATCATATCTGCTGATGCTGTACTACTTCCTAATGCACCTCCTGTTATCCCTTGTATATGTGGCATTACTTTTTCTATTGCACCTGGTACATTTCTGCCTGCATCTGATACGAAGTTTATCAGTAAGTTAGGTGATATAGCTACACCTATAGAGCGAAGTAATGAAACTGTTGATTGCCCCATTGATATTTCTTCTGGTTTAACTAAACTCATCATTAAATAATTTACAGGTGTTCCCATGGTAAATCCCATACCTATGCCCATAAATACTAATCCTATAGTTAAGTTTGTGAAATTGGGATGATTTGCAGTTATAACTGCCTGATATAATACACCGAATATATTAGCTAAAAATCCTAGTAATAATAATCTCTTAACACCAAATTTATCTATAAACTTACCACCAAGTGGAGCTGATATACCAGTAAATACAGCAAATAAAGTTACTATATAACCACCACTACCTCTTTTTAATTTTAATACATTTTCAGCAAATTGTGGTAAAAATACAGTACTCATAAGTCCACATCCCACTATAAGACTTATAAATAAAGTTAATGCTATTTGCTTATTAGTAAAGAAACTTAAGTTTAAGACAGGGTCTTCTGCTCTTTTTTCTATATATATAAATATTGGAACCATTATTATAGATATTAATAAATATGGCCAAACATCTAATGTCTTAATTGAATTTCCAAAATCATAGAATTTAAGATTTGTTAAAGCATACATTAATGATGCAATTAAAATACTTAATATTAAAGACCCCCAAATGTCCATTTTTTTAATATCTGAGTCTTTTTTATTTTCTTCTAGTTTTAACGCTGCTCCTATTATAACAATGCTTATAGGTACATTTATTAAAAATAAATATCCCCATTTACCATCTCCAGCCACAGAAAGTATAAAACTTCCTAGCGTTGGTCCAAGAACAGTTGCTATTCCATATATTCCTCCAACTAATCCAAGTGCTGACCCTCTTTTTTCTTCAGGGAAAGATGAGCCTATATATGCTGTGGCTATTGGCATTATACCTCCGCCACCTATTGCTTCGATAACTCTTGAAGTTAGTAAAAATCCATAGCTCCCTACTATATCTGATATTCCACAAAGTAAAGAACCTGTGGCAAATAATGTAACACAAATCATATATACCTTTTTTCTACCATATGTATCTGCTAACTTACCTGTTATTGGCATAGATACAGCATATGCTAAAGTATATATGGTTATCATCCACACGCTAGCTGATTCTGATATTCCAAGTCCACTAGCTATTACATTTCTTGCTGGTGATACTATTCCAGAGTCCATAGCCCCCATAAAAATTCCAAGTAAAAATACTAACATAGCGATGCTTGTACTCTTCTTTTTTAATGCTTCACTCATGAAAAACTCACTCCTATTCATAATTATAAATGCTTATAATGTAAGAGTTATTGCTTCATATTCTATTTAAAAATTTTAATTATAACTATTTTAAAGTTTAATATTCTATATATAAATATTCCATATTAAAATAACTACAATTTTATGATATAAGAAATTTTATATTTCCCCTTACATTACCTACTAATATTGGAAAAATTTAATTTTAGCCAATACTATCCTATATACCCTTATAGAGGATATTTATTCATATATTAATTAAAATTATATTTACACAATAAAAAACTCTTAGATAAAATCTAAGAGTTTGATTGGAGCTGGTGATAGGAATCGAACCTACAACCTGCTGATTACAAGTCAGCTGCTCTACCGTTGAGCCACACCAGCATATAATATTTAAATTGGCGACCTGGAAGGGACTCGAACCCTCGACCTCCAGCGTGACAGGCTGGCATTCTAACCAGCTGAACTACCAGGCCGCAATTGGTGGGACTAACAGGGCTCGAACCTGTGACCCCCTGCTTGTAAGGCAGGTGCTCTCCCAGCTGAGCTATAGTCCCAAAATGGTGACCCATAGGGGAATCGAACCCCTGTTACCGCCGTGAAAGGGCGGTGTCTTGACCGCTTGACCAATGGGCCGTGCTGAGTAAAAATTAAAATGGTGACCCATCCGCGACTCGAACGCGGGACACCCTGATTAAAAGTCAGGTGCTCTACCGACTGAGCTAATGGGTCATTTCCTTTTTTGCCTTTCGGCTTGTTCGTGTTTCTCTCACTCACAAATATTATTATATTAGGTTCATACACTTTCGTCAACACTTTTTTTACATTTTTTTATATTTTTTTACTTTTTTGTTTATTTTTCTCTCAACCTTAGTAAATAACAGGGGTTCATAAATTAATTTTTTATTAAAAAATACTTAATTTTAGATTTTTACCAATTATCTAATCTATATTTTTCTTAAATTAGGGTATAAATATTAATTTATAAGTAAGTATTCTAATTGTTTTTTATTCAGTAAAACTTTTTGTAGAATATATTTTTATAAGTATAAATAAAAATATATTTATCTCTAACTTAATTTTATATATTTTAATTTTTATATATAAAAAAGTGTAGTGGATATAATCCACTACACTTATATATATTAAGCAAATATATTTCTTCTTATTATAGTTTGAGCTCTGTTTGGTCCTACTGAAACCATATCTATGTTAACTCCAACTATTTCTTCTATTCTATCTATATATTTCTTAGCATTTTCTGGAAGATCTTCGTATCTTTCTATAGTTGTTAAATCTTCATTCCATCCATCTAATTCTTCATATACAGGTTCGCACTTAGCTAAATCTTCTAATGATGCTGGGAAATCTGTTATTATCTTGTCTCCCATTTTGTATCCTGTACATATATTTATTTTTTCGAATCCACTTAAAACATCTAATAACATGAATGATATACTAGTTAATCCGTTTACTCTTGCAGCATATTTAACTATTACAGCATCAAACCATCCACATCTTCTAGATCTTCCTGTTACTGTACCAAACTCATGACCTTGGATTCTTATTCTTTCTCCTATTTCATTATCTAATTCAGTAACAAATGGTCCTTCTCCAACTCTTGTAGTATATGCTTTTACTATACCTACAACATCTTTTATCATGTTTGGTCCAATACCTGCTCCTATAGAGAATCCTCCTGATGTTGGATGAGAAGATGTAACGTATGGGTACGTACCTAAGTCTAAGTCTAATAATGTTCCTTGTGCACCTTCGAATAATACTTTTTTACCAGCTTTTATAGCATCATATACTACAACTGAAGTATCTGCAACATTTTTTCTTATTTGCTCTGCATATCCTAAATACTCATTGTATATAGTTTCAAAGTCAAACATTGCTTCTTTTCCGTATACACCTTGAACTAATTTATTCTTAGCATCTATTTGTGCTTTTAATTTCTTAGCAAATATGTCTTTATCCATTAAGTCACATATTCTTATTCCTGATCTCTCAGTTTTATCCATGTAACAAGGTCCTATACCTTTTTTTGTAGTCCCTATTTTGTTATCTCCTCTAGCTTCTTCTGCTAGTGCATCTAATTCCTTGTGATATGGTAATACAACATGGGCTCTATCACTTACTTTTATGTTGCTAGTATCTATATTTTCTTTATTTAAAGTCTCTATCTCTTCTAAAAATCCTTTTGGATCAAACACTATACCATTTCCTATTACATTTATAGTGTTAGGATTTAATACTCCAGATGGTATTAGACGTAAAGCGAATTTTTTGCCATCTACAACTAATGTATGTCCGGCATTATTTCCACCTTGTCCTCTTACTACTACATCTGCTTGTGTAGCAAGGTAATCTATAACTTTACCTTTTCCTTCGTCTCCCCATTGAGATCCTACAATCGCTACTGTTTTCATATAACTCACCTCTACTATAGATTTTCGAACACTTTACCAATACATTTTATCAAACATTCGATACATTTTCAAACTTTTTTATTTACACTTTGAGTTTAATATGTATTTTTTTATATCTTCTAAGCTACTTAAACTCTTTATTATTCCTTCTGATTCTTCTATATTTTTTATAAATGTTCCTACTTCTTCTATTTTAGATACACCTAAAATTTCTTTATTTTCTCCAGACATTGTATCCATCATCATAATCTTATAATTAGATCCTTTTTTGCAGTAAAATACTAATGTCTCCTTTATATTATTATCAATTATTCTAAATAAATTTATTTCTTTGTTTATTTCTATTATTTTTGGATATATATATAATACATTTATATGCAACACATTTTTCCCCCATAAAAAATTTGTATTTATAAATATTAAGTTGTAAACAATAAAAGCAAGCTAATAGCTTGCTTTTTTTTGTACTTATTCACATTTATCAACAGGTTACATGTGGATAATGTGGATAAGTCTTTTTGTATTTTTCAACACTTATGATTTTTTTCCTACATTTATCCACATACTTTAACCAATTTCCAAAAAAACTTCTGTGGATATCTTGTTTACATATCCCTAGATTTATCCGCAAATTTTTGAACTTCACCAAGCCAAACTAGCTCTACTGCACCAGTTTCACCGTGTCTATTTTTAGCTATTATTACCTCTCCTATGTTCTTTTTTTCTGAATCTGGATGATAATATTCATCTCTATATAAAAACATTACTATATCTGCATCCTGCTCTATTGCTCCAGATTCTCTTAAATCTGATAGCATAGGTCTATGATCTGCTCTTTGTTCTGGTGCACGAGATAGCTGAGATAATGCTACTACCGGACAATTAAGTTCTTTTGCGATTATTTTTAAAGATCTTGATATTTTTGATATTTCTTGTTGTCTACTTTCATTATTACCTTCACCTTCCATAAGTTGAAGATAATCTATAAGTATTAAATCTAATCCCTGCTCTATTTTAAGTTTTCTACATTTTGATCTTAACTCAGATATTTTTATACCTGGAGTATCATCTATATATATCTTAGCATTAGATAAAACTGCCATAGAATCTATTATTCTAGGCCAGTCATTTTCTCCTAGCTTTCCTGTTTTTAATTTTTTAAGCTCTACACTAGATTGTGATGATAACATACGTTGAACTAACTGTTCTTTAGACATCTCTAAACTAAATACAGCTACAGATGCATCACCCTTTAGTGCTGCATTTTGAACAAGATTTAATGAAAATGCAGTTTTCCCCATAGCTGGACGAGCTGCTATTAATATTAAATCTGTTCTCTGTAGTCCATTTATCTTTTTGTTTAAGTCTTTAAAACCAGTTGTTATTCCTGTTATTTCACTCTTTGATGTGTACAGATGTTCAATCATATCATAAGTATCCATTAGTACGCTATTTATAGATTTAAAATCATCACTAGCTTTTTCTTGAGATATATCAAATATCTGTTTTTCTGCTTTTTCTAATACATCTTCTATTTTCGAGGAACCTTCATATCCTAAGCTTATAATTTCATTAGATGCTTTTATAAGTTGTCTTAAAACTGATTTTTCCTTCACTATATCTGCATAATACTTTACATTAGATGTTGTAGGGACAATCGTTGATAAACTCGTTATATAACTTATGCCTCCTACATCATCTAAATGTCCTTCTTTTTTAAGTTCTTCTGTTAGGGTTATTAAGTCTATTGGTTCACCTTTATTACTTAACTTTATCATGCACTCATATATGATTTTGTGAGCTTCTTTGTAAAAGTCATTTGGCTTTATAGTTTCACTCACCGTTATCATTGCATCTTTATCAAGTAATATAGACCCTAATATAGACTGTTCTGATTCCACACTATGTGGAGGAATTCTAGTCATATCCTCCATTGTTTATCACCTCAAGTGTCTTTTCTATTGTTTCTCTTTTACATCTACTCTCATTTTAGTAGTTACTTTTTGATGTATCTTTATCTCAACGAATCTTGAACCTAAAGCTCTTATTGGTTCATCTAAGTGTATTTTTCTCTTATCTACTTCTATAGAATGTTGTTTTTTTATTTGTTCTGCTATATCTTTAGATGTTATTGATCCAAATAATCTTCCACCATCACCAGCTTTAGTATATATAACAACGTTTAATTCTTCCATTTTCTTTCCTAATTCTACTGCTGCTTCGTACTCTTTTTGAGCTTTTATCTCTTCAGATTTCTTCTTTTCACCTAATTCTTTTACTGCTGTATTATCTGCTACAACTGCTAATTTCTTTTTAAGTAAGAAGTTTCTTGCGTATCCATCACTTACTTCTTTTACTTCACCTTTTTTACCAGTTCCTTTAACGTCTTTTAATAAAATAACTTTCATCTATTTCTCCTCCTTTATGCATTCGTCAATTATATCTTGTACCATTGAATATGCAGTTTTTAATGAAACACCTTCTAATTGAGCACCTGCTATATCTTTGTGCCCTCCTCCGCCTAGTTTTTCCATAAGAACATGTACATTGGTTTCTCCTAATGATCTAGCACTTATGAATATTTTATCATCTTTTTTACCTAGAACAAATGATGCTTCAACTTCCTTTATATTTAATAATTCATCTGCTGCTTGTGCTATTACTATATTTATGTTATCTGCTACTCTTTCTGTATAAGCTAAACAGATTTTTCCATAAACTATCTTAGCACTTTGTATGATTTCAGCCTTAGTTATAAAATCACTTATGTCTGAGTTAAATAGCTTTTTGACTTCTACAGTATCTGCACCTACTTTTTTAAGATACGATGCAGCTTCAAATGTTCTTACCCCTGTTTTGAAGGCGAAGTTTTTAGTATCTAGAGTTATACCAGCTAATAAACCTTCTGCAGTTAATTTATTTATCTTTACATTATCTTCCATGTATTGGACTAGCTCAGTTACCATCTCACACGTAGATGATACGTATATTTCATGGAATAAAAGTACTGTATCATTTATAAATTCAACGCCTCTTCTGTGGTGGTCTATCACTACAATTTTGTCAGATATACCTAATAGTTCATTACATTCTGTAAAATTAGGTCTATGGGTATCAACAACTACCACAAGTGTATTTCTCGTGCAACTTCTTATAGCTTCTTCGCTATCTATAAATATTCCATCATAATAATCTGAAGATTCTATTCTATCTACAAATATATCTATTGATTCATTTGTACTATCTAGCACTATATTAGCATTTTTACCGCAAGATTTACATATATCATATATTCCAACTGCCGAACCCAGAGCATCCATATCAGGATATTTGTGTCCCATTATATATACATGATCACTTTCTAATATAATTTCTCTTAGTGCATGACCTATTAATCTTGATTTTACTTTTGTAGTTTTTTCTACTGCTTTAGATTTTCCACCGTAGAATACTGACTTATCTTTAGTTTTTATAACAGCTTGATCTCCACCTCTACCTAAAGCTAAATCAAGAGCTCCAGACGCCAATTTTAGATTTTCATTTATGGAATCTCCATCTACACCTATCCCCATACTTATAGTAACAGGTAATGTATTTCCATAGTCTATTTCTCTTATTTTATCTAGTACAGAAAACTTTTCACTTTCTAGTTTTTTAAGTTCTTTTTTGTTCATAACTAAGAAAAATTTATCTTTTGATGTTCTTTTTAATGCTGACTTAGATGCATTTTCTAAATTAGAAAGAATTCTTTCTATTTCAACGTTTATCATTGGTCTTTTATCCTCTGATGCACTTTTTAATACGTCATCATATCCATCAACCTGAATCAACATCATAGAATTTTTCTCATCTTCATGCTTTTGTTGTAAATTTAGATAATCTGTCTTATCTAACCAATATAACATCATTAGATATTTTGCATTTTTTTCTTGATCATTTTTTACAACATTGTATACTACAGTATAATCTCTGTCTTTATACTTTACATCTGTGTACATTTCTTTATTTTCATTTAAAACTTTTCTAAGATCTAGATTCTTTACTATATCATCAATGTTTTCACCTAATAAATCTTGTGTTTCCGTCATCTGATGGAATTTATTATTGTACCAAGATATTTTTCCATCAAATTCTAATATACAAAGTGGAATAGGTAAATTCATTATTGCTTTTTTTGTTGTTTCATCTATATCTAAAGATAGATTCTGAATGTAATTATTCCATTCCTTCCTTCTAATATTAGTAGTTTTCCAATTGTGGAAAACTATATATAAGAAAATAAGGAAAAATAAGCAACCTACATAAAAATCATATAAAAGTAGTGCTGTACTTGCTACACCTATAATTAATATGTATATATTATTTTCTGGCATATTAATTTTCAAGGCTGGTTTGTTCCTCATTACTTCCCTCCTTACGCAGATTTATAGCTTCTTACCTTTCTAAAATCTATTACACTATCTAACATCCCTAAGAAAGATATACCCATAAATCCGAATATATATAGGATTAATCCTGATATAAGTATATTTTTTATTTGACTAGCTTTAAACCAATTTCTTAGGTAATATACAGAAACTGCTATTCCCTGAGCCATAAACATAAAATTAAAAACTAGTTGAAGATTCATTATGATTAAATCACCATGAAAATTTAAGCCTAACATATCAATTAAGAAAACTAGTATGTATAGCATAAGTGACACCATTACTGGATTTCCCGGTAAATAAAAATCTCTAAATTTAGGCATTTCTAAATTTACCATTCTTATTCTTTTTAATATAAATGCCTCAATGTAGTACGTAACAAACGCTAAAATTATCCCCTGTAAAAATAGCATTGTAGGTAAAAGATTTTGTGCAAAGGTGATTACATCTTCTACTTTTAATCCACTACTTACATCTACACCTGCATCACCTAAAATTTGAAGCTGAACACTTACAGCTTCCTTCATACCATTCATAAAGTTATCTAATAAATTAGTTTTAAACACCATATTTGCTATAGTATAGAAAATTATAGTTGAAATTATAACTATAATTGTCCCTGCATATATAGGTTCAAACTTATTTTCTTGACCTTTTTTTATGTTTTGTCTTGCAACACTACCTATAACTATCCCAGGAAGTACACTCATAATACTAATACTTACAGCATATGTTATATCTACACCAAATATAAGTATTAAAAAAGTAACTATCAAAGATAATATTGAGTACTTATTGTTACCTATAGTTCCTATTATTGCATAAGGTACTGGTATTAAGAAACTCAGCACACTTAGTATAGGCACATATGCTGTTACTAGAGCTAATAATATTCCCAGCGTAACTATCATCGATACTTGTGATAGTTTTACTTTATTATTCAAATTAGATTCACTCCTTATTATCTATATGTTTTTTGAGTTCAGATAACTCACCATACCATCTTTCTATACTATGATTCTCATTTATTCCTAGTTTTATCTTTTCTTTTATTTTATAATCCATTTCGTTAAAACTAATTCCCAATCTTTTTGCTAAAAGGTATGTTATCATTATAATATTTGCTAAAGTATCTTGTAATGCCTCATCTAAAGGCTTTACTCCTTTAAACATTAAGTTGAACAAATCCCCTACGCTCATTAACAACTCTGTTTTCATCCATTCCATTATTTTAACGTTTCTTGCTATATCGGAATTCCTATCTAATCTCACAGTTGCCCCCTCCTTAATATATAAATATTATATCATAAATCATAGTAGATTTAACTAGAATAACAAAAAAACGAGCCATAAGGCTCGTCCTTCTTATTCTACAGTGTATGGTAAAAGTGCTATGTTTCTAGCTCTCTTTATAGCAACTGTTAATTCTCTTTGATGCTTAGCGCATGTTCCAGATATTCTTCTTGGTAATATTTTACCTCTCTCAGTTACATATTTTTGTAATCTTTGAGTGTTTTTGTAATCTATCTTAACGTCTTTTGAAGCACAGAATTGACAAACTCTTCTCTTCTTACGTCTCTTCTTGTTTATCATAACATTTCCCTCCTTTTTAGAATGGTATATCGTCGTCATCTATAGCTTGGAAACCTTGAGGGTCTAATCCTTGTGGTTCGAACGTAGGCTCGAAACTAGGTTCAAATCCTGTTTGACTTCCTTTATTATACGAATTTTCCGATTTATTTCTACTATCTAAGAACTGTACTCTGTTAGCATTAACTCTAAACGCTCTTCTGTTTTCTCCAGCTTGGTTTTGATATACATCCACTCTTATTGAGCCTTGTACAGCTACTAAACTTCCTTTACCGATATAGTTAGCGCAATTCTCTGCAGATTTACCCCAAACTTGTATATCTATAAAATCAGTTTCTCTCTTACCATCTTTGCCTGAGAATTCTCTATCAATAGCTATTGAGAAATTAGCAACAGGAGTTCCACTTCCTGCGATGTATCTTAACTCTGGGTCTCTTGTTAATCTACCCACTAAAACAACATGGTTCATAATAACACCGCCTTTTACATAATAAAACTAGTCATTAAGCAGCAACTATCATGTGTCTTATTACGTTTTCGTTTATCTTTAAGTTTCTATCTAATTCTTTTGGTAATTCAACACCAGCACTGAAGTTTACTAATACATAGTGACCTTCGTTGAACTTAGCTATTGGGTAAGCTAATTTTCTAGTTCCCCATACATCAACGTTAGCTACTTCACCATCAGTAGATATAACTTCCTTAACTTTGTTAAGTACAGCTTCTCTAGTTTCTTCATCAGCATTTGGCTTTACTACGAAAACTAATTCATAATTTCTCATTATCTTTTCACCTCCCTTTGGACTTAACGGCTCTACTTCGTAGAGCAGAGAAATGAGATTCAAATCTCATACTTACACATTTTATCATTACTAAAGATAATTGTCAATTTATATTTCCTCATATATTATGGTAAATTTTTTTGTTTTTAATACGTATATATTAAATTATGATGGATAATACTATTTATATATAGCCCCCATAACTTAAATATATTTCATCCCAATCTCCCATAAAAAAGAGTGACCGCAGGTCACTCTTTTTTTATACTATCTATGCGTTTGCTTCTACTTCCATATGTTTCTTTAAAACTTTACCTAATCTCTTGATTCCCTCAACTATTTTCTCATCTGTAGATGTTGAGTAATTTAATCTAAAGCAATTTTCTTTTCCACCATTAGGGAAGAATGATCCCCCTGGAACATATGCAACATTATTTGCTATACAATCTTCCATTATAACTCTTGAGTCTAAATGTTTTGGTAGTTCTACCCATGTGAATAGCCCACCTTCTGGATGAGTATACTCTAAACCTTCTGGGAATTCTTCTTTAATAGTTTTTAACATAAGGTCTCTACGTCTTTTATAAACCTCTTTTAATTTTTCAACATGTTTATCTAAATCATATAATTCTATGTATTTACTAACTTCTCTTTGAGATATACTAGATGCTTGTAGGTCTGCTCCTTGTTTGACGAATATAAATTTGCTTAATATTTCATGAGATGCGCATGTCCAGCCTATTCTATATCCTGGACAGAATATTTTTGAAAAGCTTCCTAAATATATTACCAATCCTTTGTTATCCATTGATTTTAAAGATGGTAATGTATCACCTTCGAATCTTAATTCACCGTATGGGTTATCCTCTATTACTGGTATTTCATATTTATTTATAATTTCCATGAACTTTTTACGTCTTTCCATTGGCCAAGTTCTTCCTGTTGGGTTTTGGAAATCTGGTATTACATATATCATTTTCACTCTATCAGTTGTTTCTAATATTTTTTCTAACTCTTCCATTATCATTCCATCTTTATCTGTTGGAACTTCTATGAATTTTGGTAAATATGCTTTAAAAGCATTTAATGCTCCTAAGTAAGATGGACTTTCACATAAAACTACGTCACCTTCGTCTAAGAAAACTTTACCTGCAAAGTCTAATCCTTGTTGTGAACCATTAGTTATTAATATATCATCCTTTGTTACATTAGTTTTAGCTTTACTATTCATTCTATCAGCTATATGTTCTCTTAAAGGAGTATAACCTTCAGTTGTAGAGTATTGAAGAGCTGATCTTCCATCCTCTTCTAAAACCATAGTCGAAATCTTTTTCATTTCCTCTATTGGGAATAATTCTGGAGCAGGTAATCCTCCAGCGAAAGATATAACTTCTGGTTTTTCCGTCAACTTTAAAAGCTCACGTATTTCTGATCCTTTTAATCCTGCCATTCTCTTTGCAAATTTAACTGCCATAATTAAAGCACCCCCTGAAATTGTTTACCCTGTACTTTAATTATAGCAATGCCAAATTTGATTCGATACTCTCTTTGAAATTTTCTGAATTTTCTATTTTATCCTTTAGTAATTATCTTTTTTACTCTTTTTTCAAAAGTTTCTCTGTCTAGCATTATTTCTCTAGAGCATTTAGTGCATTTTATCTTTACATCCATACCAACTCTAGTTATTTCAAATTCTTTATTTCCACAAGGATGTTGTTTTTTCATTTCAACAACATCTCCTATCTTAATACTTATATGCATTTAAAATCACTCCTTTTAAACTATCTCTGTTGCTTCTTTTTTTCCATTTTCTAATTTAGCTATTTTATATATACCCTTATATTCTACATCACTTTCTCTTAAAGTTTCTTTTACCTTTTCTATATCATTGTATAAGAATCTTATTGAAATCCCACAGCTAGCCGTTATCTCTCTTGGTGTAGGCAGTGTTGTACATACTATTTCCTTTTCCTTTAATAACTTCTCTGTTCTTATTGCATGATGTGTTGAGTTAAATGATACTATATACATTTCATTCATTGTTTTTCCTCTTTCTAATCTAGTTATTATAGATATTATTTTATATAAATAAGGCTACATATACAATATGTAACCTTATTATGTCCATTATATAGATATAGTTTGTAGTGAGTTGTTCATTACTTCTACAATATTATACATATTAGTAACTGTACCTACTTTTAATGATTCTTTTAAGTTGTAATAATCTAAACATGTACCACAAGATAGTATTTCAACTCCATTATTTTCTAGTATTTTTAAGTTTTCTACTGTAGCTTCATTTACTGTTGTAAGTTTTACTCCTGAATTAACAAATACTATGTGCTTTGGATATGGCTTAGTTTCTGTCAAAGTATATATATATCCTTTTATAAGAACTTCTCCTAGTTCATCATTTCCTTGTCCCATTTTATCTGAAGATATAAATATACACTTATTATCTAAATCAACCTTCGTATCTTCTTCTATTTTTACATTTTCACCTTTTATTATTTCTACTACTATTAAATCTTCTTCTTCTCTTAAAACACTACTTTCGCAATTAGATGACTTTGATAGTTTTATTATATTTTCTTTTGCCATTGTATTGTCTACTGTGACTCTTATAACTCCATTTTCTAATTTATCTAATTCTTTCTTTGTATTTATTACTGGTTTTGGACAAGCTAGTCCTCTTGCATCTATTTCTATTAACATAATATCCTCTCCTTACGTATTCCTTAAAATAATTCTATCACATATGTAAATTTAAACGTTATAGATTATTTCTATACAATTACTTATCAGATTAATTTTAATTATAAGAAATTTATTTCTTTGATTTTATTTAAATAGACGGTAAATTTTCAAATTGATTCTCTTGTAATCTAACTTCAAAATAAATATATTATAAATCTTCTAAAAATAAAACAGATATAGCGTATGCTATATCTGTTTTATTTTTCTATATTATTTCTAAATTTTTATATAAAGCTACCCCTTTGTGGTAGTACTCTAATTCTTTTTCTTTTGATATATTTGAATATAATTCTCCTAATTCAATATATAATTCAGCTAAAGTTTTAGTATCTCCTAATTCAGATACTATATTTGCACACTTATATAGATATTCTATCGCTGATGTATTTTCATTTTGTGCTTTGTGTATCTTAGAATACAACTTTAAAGCTTTATATTCATTACACTTATTTTTTGATTTTATAGCTAATGCTAGTGCTACTTTACAATACTTTTTAGCTTCTTCAAAATCTTTATTTTCAATATATGCATCTACTATTTTAGATAAACTCTTTATAGTTATCTTGTCTTCACTATTTTTATTTATATCATAGGCTTTTTGAGAATACTCTAAAACCTTATCTATATTTCCTAGGTTTTTATATATATCAGATATTCTCAGATAAACATTTGCTATTCCTGATTTATTTTCTTCTTCCTCCAATAACTCTAATGCCCTTTTAAAACATTCCTTAGAATCATCATACTTTCCAACTTTTAAGAAATTATTGGCCTTTAATAACAACATATCTATTTCATCTTTTATATTGTTTTGCATCTCTATATCACTAATCTTATTTATATAGTATAAAGACTTTTCAGAGTCATTTAACTTCATGTAAGAGTATGCCATATTACTATATAAATCTTTATGAATATCCATATCCTCGATTTGACCTTCTATTAGTAAGTCCTCTGCAAATCTTAGATGTGTTATAGCACCTTTAAAAAATGCTTCTTGTATATATACCTTTCCTATATTCAAATAACATCTAAATATATTTTCTTTATCATTATCTTTTATGAAATAATACAAAGCTTTTTCTAAATTTCCAACTACAAGATTATAGTCTTCTTTTTTTATATTTATCGTTCCTAATAAAAAATTGCATTTTGCATAATTATCTATTAAATTATAAATTTTACATATATTTAAAATTTCATTTATTAATTCTTCCGCTTTTTCAAGTTCTCCTCTTTTTATATGAATTTCACTTTGAAGAATTAAGTTATCTGTTATCCTTCTAGATTGCATTTCTTTAGTTTCTAGTAAATAGTCTACACTTACTTCTAACTTTTGTGATAAGTAATCTAATAACTCATGACTTGTATGAGACTTATCTCTCTCTATATGGCTTATTTGAGCTGCTGTTATTCTATCTCCAGCTAACTCTTTTAATGTCATATTTTTTTCTTTTCTCAGTTTCTTAATTTTCTCTCCTAAGCTTAGAATGTCCATACTAAAATTCCCCCTTGAAACCATTTTCTTATAAGATGATTATAACTTAAATTTATATTAAAAACACTATGTATTTTGTAATATTTTACCTATTTATGTAGGTTTAATCAAATTTATTTTTAGTTTTTTGTTAATATAAATCAAATTTAACTTTTATTTCAATTTATATATTTTAAAATTTACCTATATACTTCCATAAAAAAAGATGTCTTAAAATAATTATTTTAAGACATCCTCATTTTTATCTTTTAGTTATTTTTAGAAATTTCTTTTAAAGCCTCTACAGCTTTATCTATTTCTTCTTTAGTATTGAAGTACCCTAAGCTAAATCTAACTGCACCTTGCTCTAGGGTTCCTAAAGTTTTATGAGCTAATGGAGCGCAGTGTATACCAGATCTAGTGGCTATATCATATTCACTATCTAGTATAAAAGTTATTTCTCCAGAATCCATATCTCCAATATTTATCGCTATAACTGCTGCTCTTTTTTTACTATCTTTAGTTCCATATATCTTTATATTAGGAATTTCTTCTAATTTATCTAACATATACTGACATAATTCTTCTTCATGTAGTCTTATATCATCTATACCTTTTTCTAATATAAACTTTACTCCTTCATTTAATCCTGCTATGCCAGGAGTATTGTGTGTTCCAGATTCATATCTATCAGGAACTATTTCGGGTTGGAATAAATCTTCTGATTTACTTCCTGTTCCACCTTCTTTTAAAATATCTACACTAAGACCTTCTCTTATATATAAGATACCTGTTCCTTGAGGTCCAAGCAAGCATTTATGGCCTGGAGCTGCTATCATATCTACATTCATATCTTTTACATCAATAGAATACACTCCCGCTGTTTGTGATGCATCTACTAAGTATAATATATTATTTTCTTTAGCTATCTCCCCTACGGCTTTTATATCTACTAAAGTTCCTACTACATTTGATGCATGAGTAGTTACTATTAATTTTGTATTTGGTTTTATTGCATTTTTTATATCATTTACGTCTAAGAAACCTTCTTTATCACAGTTAACTATTGTATTTGAAATTCCTCTTGCTTCTAGGGATTTTATTGGTCTTATTACAGAATTATGCTCCATACTTGTTGTTATTATATGGTCGCCCTCTTTTACAGCACCTTTTATAGCTAAATTTAATGAATCAGTAGCATTGTTTGTAAATATTATATTCATAGGGTTATCTATATTAAATAACTTTGCTATATTTTCTCTTGCGTCATAAATCTCTCTTGCTGCCCTCATAGCCATTTTATGTCCAGCTCTTCCTGGATTAGCACAATAATTTTTCATGCAATCCATTATAGAATTATAAACTTGCTCTGGTTTAGGGTATGTAGTTGCAGCATTGTCTAAGTAAATCATATAAGTTTCCTCACTTTACATTAATTATCTTCAAGCATCATTGATAGAATATTATTTAATTCTTCATCATTATAATATTCTATCTCTATTTTTCCCTTTTTCTTCCCTTTTGATATATTTACTTTTGTTCCAAATATATTCATAAGTTTTTCTTCTACATCAACTATAAATATATCCTTCTCTTTTATTTTCTTTGGTACTTCTTTTGTATTATTTTCTGCAATAGTTTTAACTAAATTTTCAGTTGCTCTAACTGAAAGCTCTTCTTCTATAACTCTCTTTGCTAGTTCTTCTTGTAATTCTTTATCTGATATTCTAAGTAATGCCTTACCATGACCAGCTGTCATTTGGCCACTTTCTATCATCTTCATTACTGCTTCACCAAGATTTAATAACCTTAAAGTATTTGTTATATGTGGTCTACTCTTTCCTACTGCTTCTGATATTTCTTCTTGAGTGACTTTATAGTGATCTATTAATCCTTTATAGGCTAAAGCTTCTTCAATAGAGTTTAAATCTTCTCTTTGTAAGTTCTCTATCAAGGCTATCTCCATTATATCTTTCATTGGTATATCTTTAATAACAACAGGAACTTCTTTTAATTTTGCCATCTTAGATGCTCTGTATCTTCTTTCTCCTGCTATTATCATATATTTGCCATTTTCATCTGGCTTTACTACTATTGGTTGTAATACTCCATAGTTTTTTATAGATTCTGATAATACTTGTATTTTCTCTTCATCAAACACTTTTCTTGGCTGAGTTTCATTAGGATATATATTCTTTAATTCTATACTTATTATATCTTTGCTATCTATTCCTTCTTTAATTTCTGGAATTAAGGCACTAAGACCTCTTCCTAATCTATTTGTTCTTTTAGACGATTTTTTTTCCATATTATATTATATCCTCCTCTAAATCTATGAACTCTTCTGCTAAGTCCATGTATGCCTCTGCTCCCCTGCATCTTGCATCATAATATATAACTGGCTTTCCATGACTAGGTGCTTCTGCCAATCTAACATTTCTAGGAATTAGTGTAGTATATACACTTCCTTTGAAATATCTTTTTACCTCTTCAACTACCTGTATTGATAAATTAGCTCTTCCATCAAACATACTAAGGACTACTCCTTGTATTTCTATATGTGGATTAAGTCTAGACTTAACTAGCTTTATAGTTTCCATAAGCTGACTTACACCTTCTAGTGCATAATATTCACACTGTATTGGTATTAATACACTATCTACTGCTGTAAGACAGTTTATAGTTAACATTCCTAATGAAGGAGGACAATCTATAAATATATAATCATAATCTTTTCTTACACATTCTATAGCATTTTTTAATACATATTCTCTTTTATCCATATTAGTAAGCTCTATTTCTGCTCCTGATAACTCAGTTGCTGAAGCAATAGTGTCTACATTGTCAAACTCTGTAGGTAAAATTGCCTCTCTTATATCTACACCATCTAACATTACTTCATATATAGTGTTTTCTACCTCTTGTTTCTCTATTCCATATCCACTAGTTGTATTTCCTTGTGGATCTAAATCTAGTACTAGTACTTTTTTACCCATCTTTCCTATACTTGCACTTAAATTTACATTAGTTGTAGTTTTTCCTACTCCACCCTTTTGGTTAAAAACTGCTATAACTTTTCCCACAAGATTTCCCCCCTTGTTTCTTCTAAAATTCACTTTTCTAAAATTTATAGTATAAAATTTTTAATTCCAATTTTTATAAAAAAAGGCTACTGCCAAGCAGTAACCTTACTTTTTAGGAATTTTTACAACAACCTCCATATAATCGCCCTTATCTACTTCGTTATATTTAGCCTCAATTCCTGTTCCTATTATAGCATCGAAGGCTTGCTTCATAGTATTTAAGTATATTCTTATAGCCATTGAACTCTTTACATTTTGCTTTTTCTCTGGCTCTTCAGTTTCTTGTAAATCTTCTAATATATCCTTTATCAACTTTTCTGTTTTCTTTACAGTTAGCTCATTCTTTATTATTTTATCTAAGACATCCTTCATTAACTCTTCATTTGGTAACTTAAGCAATGCTCTTGCATGTCTTTCTGTTAGGTTATTTTCTACTAATTTTATTTTTATATCACTTGGCAATCTTAGTATTCTAAGTTTGTTAGCTATAGTAGATTGATTCTTTCCTAACTTTTCTGCTAGTTGCTGCTGTGTAAAATCATGTTCTTTTATTAAATTTTCATACCCCATAGCCTCTTCTATAAAATTTAAATCTTCTCTTTGTAAATTTTCTAGCAGTGCTAATACAGCAGAATATTCGTCAGACATGTTATTTATAATAGCCGGTATTACTGTTAAATTTGCCAATTTAGCCGCTCTAAATCTTCTTTCTCCAGCAATTAATTCATACTTTTCATCTTTAACTCTAACTGTTATTGGTTGAAGTATTCCATAAACTCTTATAGAGTTGCTTAATTCCTCTAATGCTGACTGTGAAAATACTTTTCTTGGTTGATATGGATTTGGAACTATATTTTCTATAGGTATCTCCACAACTCTTTTTTCTTCCATAACATCCCTCTCTTATTAGATATAAATATATTTGAATTTCATTATTTACTTACAAATTAATACTGCATTAGATACATATGAGTATACTATTTCTGCATGTAATTATATAATCCTTCTATTTTGTTTTATTTTTAATATATTTTTAATATACCTATCTCTATTTTATAGGACTTTTTGCAGGTTTACCCGCTTTTCTAGGGTATTTTTCTGGAGTATTTCTTACTTTTTTGAAAACTAATATATTATGGTCTAAATCAGTTTCTGGAAGCTCTACATCTATTTTTTCAATAAATTCTAATCCTAAAACATCCATAGCAGCTTTTGACTCTTCTAGCTCTAAGTTTGCATTAGGTCCTTTTAAACACACAAAATATCCTCCAACTTTAACAAATGGTACACAAAATTCCATAAGTATAGGTAATCCAGCCACAGCTCTTGCTGTTGCTATATCATATTGTTCTCTATATTGTTCTGACTTACCGAAATCTTCTGCTCTACCGTGTATAAACTCCATATTAGTTAAACCTAAGGTATTACTAACTTCTTTTAAGAAGTTTATTCTTTTGTTTAATGAATCTAAAAGAGTTACATTAGCATTTTCTAAGCATATCTTTAATGGTAATCCTGGAAAACCTGCACCTGTACCAACATCTATTATAGACATTCCATCTTTTATGTATCCATTAACTACAGCTGAAACAGAGTCCAAGAAGTGCTTTATATACACTTCTTTTTCCTCTTCTATTCCAGTAAGGTTCATCTTTTGATTCCAGTCGACTAGTATCTCTCTATAAACCTTGAAATCATTTAGCATTTTATCGCTTGGTTCTATTCCAAAATCCTTTAGACCTTGTCTTAGCATTTCCGTATTATTCATCTTTTCCCCCTCTAGTTCTTCTCATTTGCTCTAAGTATATAAGAAGTACTGATATATCAGCTGGTGAAACCCCTGATATACGAGATGCTTGACCTATTGAAACTGGCTTTATATCATTAAGTTTTTGTCTTGCTTCTATTCTTAAACCATCTATAGTTGAATAGTCTATAGTTTCTGGTAACTTTTTATTTTCAAGCTTTTTAAATTGCTCTATTTGCTTTAATTGCTTGTCTATATATCCTTCATATTTTGTCATTATTACACATTGTTCTTTCACTTCATAATGAACATCTTCTCCAGCACCTTTTCCTATAGCTTCAATTAAGTCATAGTTAACCTCTGGACGCTTTAAAAATTCATATAAAGATAATCCTACTTTTATTTCAGATGCTCCCATTTCTGCTAAAAGGTGATTTACTTCTTTAGGAGTAACTCTTTCTGTTTTTAATCTCTCTAATTCTTTTTCTATCTCAGCTTTCTTATCTAAGAATCTATTGTATCTGCTTTCTGTAACTAACCCTAAGTCATATCCTTTTTGAGTAAGTCTCATGTCTGCATTATCTTGTCTTAAGTATAATCTATACTCTGATCTAGATGTCATCATTCTATAAGGTTCGTTTGTTCCTTTAGTAACTAAATCATCTATTAAAACACCTATATAAGCTTCTGATCTATCAAGTACAAATGGCTCTCTTCCTTGTATTTTACATGCTGCATTTATACCAGCTATAAGACCTTGTGCTGCTGCCTCTTCATATCCTGAAGTACCGTTAAATTGTCCCGCACTAAATAAGTTTTCAACACCCTTTATTTCAAGTGTTATTTTTAATTGAGTAGGATCTATACAATCATATTCTATTGCATAAGCAGGTCTCATTATCTTAGCATTTTCAAGTCCTTGAATACTTTTATACATTTGTAATTGTACTTCATAAGGTAAACTAGTTGATATCCCTTGGATATACATCTCTTTTGTTTCTCTACCTTCTGGCTCTATAAATATTTGATGAGATTCCTTATCACTAAATCTAACAACTTTATCTTCTATAGATGGGCAGTATCTTGCTCCTGTACTTTTCGCCTGTCCACTATACATTGCTGTTCTACTTAAGTTACTTGTTATTATTTCATGAGTTTTTGTGTTTGTTCTTGTTAAATAACAAGGCTCTTGATCTATATTTATTTCATCACTTAAGAAAGAGAATGGAGTTATTCTTTTGTCACCCTCTTGGATTTCCATCTTAGTGAAATCTATACTATCTCTATGAATTCTAGCAGGAGTTCCTGTTTTGAATCTTCTCATATTTAATCCTAAATCCACTAGATTATCTGTTAAATGCTTTGAATAACCTAATGCATTAGGTCCTTCATTAATAGTTAATTCTCCTATGAATATCTTAGAATTTAGATAAACTCCTGTTGCTAATATTACAGCTTTAGCTTCATATTGACATCCAAGTTTAGTAACTACTCCAGTAACAGTTTGACCTTCATGTAATATATCTACTACTTCATCCATTACTATATCTATATTAGGTTCATTTTCTAAAGTAGCTTTCATTTCTGTATGATATCTAAATTTATCCGCTTGTCCTCTTAGAGAGTGAACAGCTGGTCCTTTTGCAGTATTTAACATTCTACTTTGTATAAGTGTTTTATCTGCATTTACACCCATTTCACCACCTAAAGCATCTATTTCTTTTACTAATTGACCTTTACCTGTTCCTCCAACTGATGGGTTACATGGCATTAGTGCAATAGAGTCTAACGACATAGTTACTACTAGTGTTTTATGTCCCATTCTGGCAGTTGCTAAAGCAGCTTCACATCCGGCATGACCTGCTCCAACTACTATTACATCATATTTTCCTGCTTTGAAATCTATCATGTCAGTATCCTTTCTACGTTTATATTTATGTTTCACGAAAAACTTTTTTATAATTGCTTATCTACATTTTATATTATACACTTTATTTTCCGATACAGAAGTTACTAAATATAGTATCTAATAGGTCTTCTTTTACTGTGTCTCCATTTATATAACCTAGATAATCCCATATATTCTTGAAATCAACCTCTATAAAATCATATGGAAGGAATGTATCTATTGCATTTATAGCATCATTTATAGATTCATATGATTTTAATAATGCATCTTTGTGTCTAGAATTAGTTATTACTAAGCTAGATGAATTCTTAACAC
Organism: Romboutsia sp. D33t1_170424_H2; assembly: GCF_015669105.1. Lineage (NCBI taxonomy): Bacteria > Bacillati > Bacillota > Clostridia > Peptostreptococcales > Peptostreptococcaceae > Romboutsia > Romboutsia sp. D33t1_170424_H2. The sequence goes on from NZ_JADOZQ010000007.1 coordinate 105,197, forward strand.
TGCCTTTATAAACCATAGATTCTATTTTATCATATAATTCTTCAATTCCTTCATGTTTTAATGCTGATGTTCTTATTATATTTTCTTCTTTTACATACTTAGCTAGTACATCTTCTTCTATTTTAGGTTCTAAATCTGTTTTATTTAATATAACTATAGTCTTCTTATTTTCTAGGTTTTCTAGTATTTCTATATCTTCATCAGAAAGATTTCTCGATGAATCTAATACCATTATAACTAAGTCTGCACTATTAAATGATTCTCTTGATTTTTCTACACCTATTTTTTCTACAACATCTTCTGTTTCTCTTATACCTGCTGTATCTACTATTTTTAAAGGTATACCTTTTATATTTACGAATTCTTCTATAACGTCTCTAGTTGTTCCTGGTATATCTGTAACTATAGCTCTATTTTCACCTAATATAGAGTTAAGTAATGAAGATTTCCCAACATTTGGTTTACCAACTATTACTGTCTTAAGTCCGTCTCTAAGTATTTTACCACTTTCAGCCGTATCATATAATTTTTTAATTTCTATTCTTATTTCTTCAGCTTTTTCTTTAAGAGTTTGATATGTTATTTCTTCTATATCTTCCTCTGAAAAATCTATAGCAACTTCTAAGTGTGCTAATACTTCTGTTACTTTTCCTCTTAATTCTTTTATCTTACTTGATAAAGAACCTTCTAGCTGATTTTGAGCTACTTGATGAGCCATATCAGTTTTAGCTTTTATTACATCTATTATTGCTTCTGCTTGAGATAAATCTATTCTTCCATTTAAAAATGCTCTTTTTGTAAATTCTCCAGGTTCAGCTATTCTTACATCTTTAGATAATATAAGCTCTAATATTTTCTTTACTGAAATAAATCCTCCGTGGCAGTTTATTTCTATAACATCCTCTGCAGTATATGAGTTTGGCCCTTTCATATAAGCTAATAAAACTTCATCTATAACATCTTCACCGTCTACTATATTTCCGTATATTAAAGTTCTAGTTTTATATTCACTTATTGTTTTTCCTGACATAGATCTAAATATTTCATCTGCTACTTTCAGTGCTTTTTGACCACTAATTCTTACTATACCTATACCACCTTCACCTGGTGCTGTTGCAATTGCTGCTATAGTATCATCTATAAACAAATTAATCACCTCTTATTATTTAGTTAATTTATCTTTAATTTCGTTATCTTTAATTCTTTCCTTAATCTTAACATTATATAAAATAAATAACAAAAATAAAACCCCCTATTACATAGGAGGTTAAATTTTATCTTTTATACTCTATTACTAATCTTCTATATGGATCTGTTCCCTCGCTATACGTAGTTACATACTTATCGTTTTGAAGAGCTGAGTGAATTATTCTTCTCTCATATGGATTCATATAGTCTAATTTCTTTATTTTTTTAGTTCTAGCTACTTCTCTAGCTGCTTTGTTAGCATATCTTATTAAAGATTCTTCTCTCTTTGATCTGTAGTTTTCTATATCTACAAGCACTCTCATATGCGAGTCTTTATTTATTTTATTAAGCGCTAATCCTGTAAGGAATTGAATTGAATCTAATGTTTCCCCTCTTCTTCCTATTAAACATGCAGCTTCTTTTCCTTCTATGTCTACTTTAATTAAATTATTATCTTGAGTAACATTAACTTTAGCCTCTACATTAGAGTTCTTAAGTATATTTTCAACAAACTCTTTAGCTATATCTGACTCAGTTTTAATAACTTTGAATCTGTATAGACCTTCCTTAGCACCTATAAAACCTAAGAAACCTTTTGTAGGTTCTTGTACTGTTTCTATTTGTAAATCTTTTTCAGATACTTTTAGCTCTTCAATTGCTTGGCTTATAGCATCTTCCTTACTCTTACTTCTTATTTCTATGCTTTCCTTCATCTATTACTTCCTCCTTAGAATTAGCTAACTTAGCTTTTAAAGGATTCATTACTAAATAATGTTGTGCAATTGAGAATAAGTTACCTACTGTCCAATATAATGTAAGACCTGCAGGGAACGTGAATCCCCAGAATAACATCATCCCCGACATGAAGTAAGTCATTATCTTCATTGAACCTTGTTGCTGATCCTTTGGCATCATTATCATTTGCATTAAGAATGTAGTTGCCCCTGATAATACAGCTAATATAATATCTGGTTGAGTTAGGTTTTTTATCCAAAGAAACCCTTCTGATGCAGTAGCAAGCGTTGCTTTATCTTGGAAAACACCATAAGTAACAGGATCTCTTAATACTGTAAATAATCCTATTAATATAGGCATTTGTATTAATAGTGGTAAACATCCTGCTAATGGATTTATCTTAGCTTCTTGATATACCTTCATTAACTCTTGTTGTTGCTTTTCTGGCTTATTTTTATACGTTTCTTGTATCTCTTTTATTTTAGGCTGTATATCTTGCATAGCCTTTGTAGACTTAGTTTGCTTTATTGTAAGCGGTAATAATAAAACTTTTACAAAAATTGTAAATACAATTATTGAAAGACCATAATTTCCAATAAAGTCAAAAATTGTCTTTAACACAACACCTAATAAATTACTTATAATACTCAACTGTTATACCTCCTAGAGTATATTCTGTTTTATTTTAAAGGATCGTAACCTCCTGGATGAAAAGGATGGCATTTCGATACTCTTTTTACTGTTAAATATATTCCTTTTAATAGCCCGTATTTTTTAAAAGCTTCTATAGAATATTGTGAACATGTTGGATAAAATCTACATGTAGGTCCTTTTAATGGAGATATAAATTTTTGATAAAATCTCACTAGATAAATACATAATTTCGCTAAGTATATATTTATTTCCTTCAGTATAGTAATTATTTTTTTCAAATTTTAAAATGCCTCCATATTTAGACTTTTGTTATTCACTTAATCTTATGTTTGCTTTTCTTACCAAATATTTTACAGACTTTTCAATATCTTTATATTCAGCCTGATTACTTGCTATCCTTGCTATAAAAACTATATCATACCCACTTTTAACGTTTTCATCTACATTTAATCTATATGATTCTCTTATTCTTCTTCTTATCTTATTTCTAACAATTGCTTTACCTACTTTTTTAGATACTGATATACCTAATTTAGTATCATCTGATTTGTTATCTAGTACATACATTACCAGATACTTAGTTGCAAAAGATTTGCCGTGTTTATACACTTTTCTAAAATCAGAGTCTTTTTTTAAGCCCTTTGTTTTCTTGAAGTCCATATTAAACCCTCCGTAAACACAGCTTGTAAATATAGTTTCTACACAAAAAGGCCACCTTTACAGCGGCCTCTCTCAATGATTAATGAGTTAATCTCTTTCTTCCTTTAGCTCTTCTTCTCTTTAACACGTTTCTTCCGTTAGAAGTTTTCATTCTTTTTCTGAATCCGTGTTCTTTTTTTCTTTGTCTTTTCTTTGGCTGATAAGTTCTTTTCATTACATACACCGCCTTTCAAATTTTATTTCCGTTTATTTTCCGTTTATAAGAATAATAACCTTACCCTCAAAGTAAACATAACACATACAATTATAAATGCTTTTATATTGCTTGTCAACTTGTTTTTAGATACATGAAATAACAAAATTGTTTGTTTTATTTTATATGTTTTGGTGACTATTTATTACCTCAAATTTGTCGTCTGATTTATCCACATTCATTTAAAAGTCTACTTATTATTATGTAGGAAAATTGCGTAAATTGTAGCTGTGTATTAATTTATCAACAGGTGGTTAATATTGTGGATAAATTAAGCAGAATGCCTTGAAGTTTGGCACTTATTCTGATATTATTAATATACTTGTTGATAATGTTTATAAGATTTATTAACTTATTAAGGTTATTCACAAGCTGTGGATATAAATGTGTATAACTTGTATACTTTTAGATAATACTTTAGTTATAAACTACATTTATTATATCTTTAGACTATTTATAACTTTATATACATATTGTTTATATCTTTTTATTTTTTAATACATTTTTACATTATTAATATTTTATCCACATAATTATCCAAATAAATCTAATGAATTTATTTATCATATATATTTTTTTGTTTTTTTGTTAATAACTTGTGGAAAGTGTTAATTAATTTGCGCGGAGGTTTATATTATGGATGTAGTTTCTTTATGGGACAAAACACTACAATTAATAAAAGGTGAGCTATCTCCACCTAGTTTTAATGCTTTTTTTAAGCAAATAGTACCTTTAAAAATACACAATAACGATTTAATTCTTTTAGTCCCTAATGACTTCACTAAAGGTATTTTAGAAGATAGATACTTAAATTTAATAGAAAGTTCTGTAAATCAGCTATCATTAAAAAAATATAATATTAAATTTGTTTTAAGTGAAAAAGACATAGAAGGTCTTGGAGAAGAAGCTAAAAGTTCAGCTTCAAAGGCTAATTATCCTAACCTAAATCCAAAATATACATTTGATACATTCGTAATCGGTAATAGTAATAGATTTGCTCATGCCGCATGTGTTGCTGTTGCTGAATCTCCAGCTAGAGCTTATAATCCTCTTTTCTTATATGGAGGCGTTGGATTAGGTAAAACTCACCTTATGCATGCTATAGGACATCATATAATGAGTCAAAAAAAGGATCCTAAAGTAGTCTATGTATCTTCTGAAAAATTTACAAATGAACTTATAAACTCTATCAAAGATGACAGAAATGAAGAGTTTAGAAATAAATATAGGAATGTCGATGTTCTTTTAATAGATGACATTCAATTTATAGCTGGAAAAGAAAGAACACAAGAAGAATTTTTCCATACCTTTAATTCTTTACATGAGGCTAATAAGCAGATAATTATTTCAAGTGATAGACCACCTAAAGAAATTCCAACATTAGAAGATAGACTTAGATCTAGATTCGAAATGGGACTTATAACAGATATACAAGCTCCTGATTTTGAAACTAGAATAGCAATACTTAGAAAAAAAGCCCAAATGGAAAATATTGATGTTCCAAACGAGGTTATGACATATATTGCTAAAAATATAAAGTCTAATATAAGAGAATTAGAAGGTGCCTTAACTAGAGTAGTTGCTTATTCATCTTTAACTAATAGAACTATATCTTTTGAATTAGCAGAAGAAGCTTTAAAAGATATAATAACTACTTCAAAAAATGAAGAAATAAATGTAAATAGAATAAAAGAGAAGGTAGCATCTGTATTTGATATAAAAATGGAAGATTTTAATTCTAAAAAAAGAACAAGATCAATTGCTTATCCTAGACAAATAGCAATGTATTTATCACGTGAACTTACAGATTTATCACTTCCTAAAATAGGTGAAGAGTTTGGAGGACGTGATCATACAACTGTTATACATGCCCACGATAAGATTATTAAAGATATACAAACTAATGAAGAAATCAAAATAAAAATAGAAAAAATAATCTCTGAATTAAAAGGGTAACTTATAAACAATTATATGTGGATTTTGTGTTAATATAATGTTTATATTTTTTTGTCTAAAATTTATTAACAATTTATACTACTAAAATCAACAAAGATATTAACACTTTATACACATGTTAATATCTTTGCATTTATTAGGCTTAAAGTATTTATTAACATTATCCACATAGCCTATTACTATTACTACTAATTTTTTATTTATTTTTTATATATGAAGACCACAAGGAGGTTATCCACATTGAAAATAATTTGTAATCAAAAAATACTTGCTAATAAAATCGGAATATCTCAAAAAGCTATTAATAGTAAAACTACTTTAGACTTATTAAAGGGAATATTATTATCAGCAAAAGGAGATCAACTAAAATTAACTGGTTATGATTTAGAAATAGGTATAGAAACTTATACACAAGCTGAAGTTATAGAAGAAGGAGAAATAGTAGTAAATGCTAGACTTTTTGGTGATATAATTAGAAAGCTACCAGATTCTTTTGTTGAAATAGAAACAGATAGTGAAAATAATGTATACATAAATTGTGTAAACTCAAGATTTAAGATAAAAGGAGATTCAGCTAAAGAATTTCCAAAGTTACCAGAAGTAAATAAAGAAGACTTATATAATATACCTCAAGATTTACTAAAAAATATGATAAAGCAAACAGTATTTGCTATATCTCAAGACCAAACAAAGCCTATCTTAATGGGTGAACTTTTAGAAATAGTAAATGGTAATATAAGTTTAGTAGCTATAGATGGATATAGATTAGCTGTTAGAAGCTGTAATTTAGAGAATATTTCAAATGATGCTAAAGTTATAATTCCAGGAAAGGCATTAATAGATGTAAATAGCTTATTATCATCAGAAGAAGATATAAAAATGGGATTTGATGATAAAAATGCAATATTTATAATAAATGACACTAAAATAATAACTAGACTTTTAGAAGGTGAATTTATAGATTATAAAAGATTACTTCCAAGAGAACACAATACTAGAGTTAAATTAAAAACAAGAGATCTTTTAAATAGTATTGAGAGAGCATCATTATTATCTCAAGCTGAAAAAAATAATCTAATCAAATTATCTATAAGAGATAATGCAATGGCAATAACTTCTAATACAGATAAAGGAAATGTTTATGAAGAAGTTTCACTAGAATTAGAAGGAGATTATTTAGATATCGCATTCAATTCAAGATACTTCTTAGAAGGATTAAAAAACATTGATAGTGAAGAGATATTTATAGAATTCACAACAAATGTTAATCCTTGTATAATAAAACCTGCTGACGAAATCGAGTACACATACCTATTACTTCCAGTAAGAATATCATCTAGTATATAATTCATTAAAAAAGCCCAACTAATAAAGTTGGGTTTTTATAACTAATTTTATGATATAATATATTTTTGACATGTTAGTGAAAAACTAAATGAAAATAAATAGGAGGACGAGCTATGATAGAGATAAATATAGATTCAGAATATATAAAATTAGATCAACTTTTAAAATTAGCAGACTTAGCATCAACAGGTGGACATGCTAAATTTTTAATATTAGAAGGTCTAGTTAAGGTAAATGGAGAAGTTGAAACAAGAAGAGGAAGAAAACTTAAACCTCAAGATATAGTTGAGGTAGAAGGAAATCAAATAAAAGTAGTGTAATAAGGAGAGCCTTTTATGCAACTAAATAGTTTGCAGTTAGTCAATTTTAGAAATTACGATAGTTTACATCTGGAATTTAATAAAAAAGTAAATCTTCTTGTCGGAAAAAATGGCCAAGGAAAGACTAATATAGTAGAATCTATATATATGCTATCTTTTGGAAAGTCCTTTAGAACCAATAAAGACAAGGAAATAATAAAATTTGAAAAAGAGAATCTTTATGTCGGAGGAGCTTTTTCAAAGGAAAATACTAAAGGCTTAATTGAAATAGCTATCAGTAAGAATAAGAAGGGTATAAAAGTAAATAAAATACCTATTCAAAAAATATACGAACTGCTTGGAAATATAAATGTTGTAATATTTTCTCCAGAAGATCTGAGACTAGTTAAAGAAGGACCTAAAGAAAGAAGATCTTTCATAGATAAAGAGATTAGTCAAATTATACCCAGATATTATAATTATCTTACAAATTATAATAAAATATTATTCCAAAGGAATCAGTTACTTAAGAGTAAGAATATAGATAAATCTTTATTAGATGTATATGATGAAAGTTTAGCTAAGTACGGGAGCTATATTTACATACTTAGAAGAGATTTTATAAAGAAAATAGCAGGTATATCTAAAAGTTTACATGATAAACTAACTGGAGGAATTGAAGATTTAGTTATAACATATAAAAATCAAATTGATATAAATGATGAAGATACTGCCCAGACAGTATATAACAAATTTATTGAAAAACTTTCGTCAAGCCGTGAGCATGATATAGATACAAGGACTACTAGATATGGACTACATAGAGATGATCTTAACATATTTGTTAACGGACTAGATGTAAGGTTATATGGTTCACAAGGACAACAAAGAACTGCGTCAATTTCTTTAAAATTATCAGAAATTGAGTTAATAAATAATGAAGTTGGAGAATATCCAATATTAATTTTAGATGATGTGTTCAGTGAATTAGATGAAACAAGGCAAAAACTATTAGTAAATAACTTAAATGTAGTTCAAATGTTTATAACTACAGCAGAGGTTTCACATAAAAGTATATTCAATATAGATAACACTACTATATTTAATATTGATAATGGAAGTGTTGTAAACATAGAGAATGGAGGGAACTAGATGAAGCAAGAATATGGTGCAAGTCAGATTCAGGTTCTAGAAGGATTAGAGCCTGTTAGAAAAAGACCTGGTATGTATATAGGATCTACTGGTCCAAGAGGGTTACATCACTTAGTTTACGAGATAGTAGACAACAGTATAGATGAAGCACTTCAAGGATATTGTACTGAGATATACGTATCTATAAATCAAGATGGAAGTATCTTAGTAAGAGATAATGGGAGAGGGATACCAGTTGAAGTTCACCCTCAAACAGGTAAGTCTACACTAGAAACAGTTTTAACAGTACTTCATGCAGGAGGAAAGTTCGGTGGAGGAGGATACAAGGTATCTGGTGGTCTTCACGGAGTTGGGGTATCTGTTGTTAATGCGTTATCTGAGTGGTTAGTAGCAGAAATTTCAAGAGATGGAAAGTTATACAGACAAACTTATGAAAAAGGTGTAGCTACATCAGAACTTAATGCAGTAGGAACATCAAGCCACACAGGAACTTGTATAAGCTTTATGCCTGATGCTACTATATTTGACGAAATAGACTTCAAGTATGAAACATTAGAGCATAGATTAAGAGAATTAGCATTCCTTAACAAAGGAATAAAAATAATTTTAGAAGATAAAAGAGAAGGAAAAGAAAAGATAAAAGAATTCCACTACCTTGGTGGTTTAGTAGAATATATAAAATACTTAAATAAATCGAGAACTGGAATACATGAAGATATAGTTTATATAGACAAAAAAGTAGATGACTATATGGTAGAATTAGCAATGCAATATACTGATGGTTACACGGAAAACATATATTCATTTGCTAATAATATAAATACTCATGAGGGTGGATCTCATTTAAGTGGATTTAAAGCGGCCCTTACTAAAACATTAAATGATTACGCAAGAAGAAATAAAGTAATAAAAGATAATGAGCCTAATTTATTAGGTGAAGATATAAGAGAAGGTCTTACAGCTGTAGTATCTGTTAAGCTTCCTGAGCCTCAATTCGAAGGTCAAACAAAGACTAAGCTAGGTAATACAGAGATGAGAGGTATAGTGGATAGTATAACTGTTGAAGAATTAGGAGCTTTCTTAGAAGAAAACCCAACTACAGCAAAAATAATAGTTGATAAGGCCCTTAGAGCTCAAAGAGCGAGAGAAGCTGCAAAAAGAGCAAGAGAGTTAACTAGAAGAAAAAGTGTGTTAGAAAGTACTGCATTACCTGGGAAATTAGCAGACTGTGCTGAAAAAGACCCAGCTAAGAGTGAAGTATTCTTAGTCGAAGGGGATTCTGCCGGTGGATCTGCTAAACAAGGTAGAGATAGACACACTCAAGCTATATTACCACTAAGAGGTAAGATACTTAACGTTGAAAAATCTAGATTAGATAAAATATTATCTTCAGATGAAATAAAAAATATGATAACTGCTTTTGGATGTGGTATAGGAAATGACTTCGATTTAGAAAAAGCTAGATATCATAAAATAGTAATAATGACCGATGCCGATGTCGATGGAGCTCACATTAGAACATTATTACTTACATTCTTCTTTAGATACATGAGACCACTTATAGAAAATGGATATGTATATGCAGCGCAACCACCACTATATAAGGTCAAGAAACAAAAGAAAGAATACTATGTATACTCAGACAAAGAGCTTGCTAGCCTATTAGAGTCGATTGGTAGAACTGGCGTAGAGTTACAAAGATACAAAGGACTTGGAGAAATGAATGCAGAGCAATTATGGGATACAACAATGAACCCAGAAACTAGAACATTACTACAAGTAAATATAGAAGATGCGGCTATGGCAGATGAGGTATTCTCAATGCTTATGGGTGATAAAGTAGCCCCAAGAAAAGAATTTATAGAAACAAATGCTAAATACGTTAAGAATTTAGATATATAAGAAAGGGGATGAGTGTAAATGGAAGAAAACAATAGAATACTTCCTTTAGAAATAGCTGATGAAATGAAAAAATCGTATATGGATTATGCGATGAGTGTTATAGCTGGACGTGCTCTTCCTGATGTAAGAGACGGTCTTAAGCCAGTTCATAGAAGAATACTATACTCTATGAATGAATTGAACTTAACACCAGATAAACCTTATAGAAAGTCTGCCCGTATAGTTGGGGACGTTCTAGGGAAATATCACCCACATGGTGATAGTGCAGTTTACTTAGCTATGGTTAGAATGGCACAAGATTTCTCTACAAGAGGACTTTTAGTTGATGGACATGGTAACTTTGGTTCAGTCGATGGAGATTCACCAGCGGCAATGCGTTATACTGAAGCTAGAATGAGTAAACTATCTTTAGAATTATTAAGAGATATAGAAAAAGAGACTGTTGATTTTATCCCTAACTTTGATGAGTCTTTAAAGGAGCCAGCAGTATTACCATCTAGATTCCCAAACTTATTAGTTAATGGATCTAACGGTATAGCAGTTGGTATGGCAACAAGTATACCACCTCATAACTTAGCAGAGGTTATAGATGCAACAGTACATTTAATAGATAATGAGGAGTGCACTGTAGAAGATTTAATGCAGTTTGTACAAGGACCAGATTTTCCTACTTCAGCAATAATAATGGGAAAAGAAAATATAGCTAATGCCTATAGAACAGGTAGAGGAAAAGTAAAAGTTAGAGCAAGAGCTTATATAGAAGAACTACCTAAGAATAAGCAACAAATAGTAGTAACTGAAATACCATATCAAGTTAATAAAGCTAAGTTAGTTGAAAAAATAGCTGATTTAGTTAAAGAGAAGAAGGTTGAAGGAATATCTGACCTAAGAGATGAAAGTAACAGAAATGGTATGAGAATAGTTATAGAGCTTAAGAGAGACGTTAATGCAAATATAGTATTAAACAACTTATATAAGCATTCTCAAATGGAAGAAACTATAAGTATAATAATGCTTGCATTAGTTGATGGTCAACCAAGAGTATTAAATCTTAAGCAAATACTATACTACTATGTAAAACATCAAAAAGATGTAGTTACAAGAAGAACTAAATTTGAATTAAATAAAGCTGAAGCAAGAGCTCATATATTAGAAGGGTTAAGAATAGCTTTAGATAACATAGATGCAGTAATAAAATTAATAAGAAGCTCTAAGACTACTCAAGAAGCTAAAGCAGGTCTTATGGAGAGATTTGGATTATCAGAAATTCAATCACAAGCTATATTAGACATGAGACTTCAAAGACTTACAGGATTAGAAAGAGATAAAATAGAAGCAGAGTATGAAGAGTTAATTAAGAAAATAAATAGATTAAAAGAAATATTAGCTAATGAGAGATTACTTCTTAACGTAATAAAAGACGAAATGCTAATAATTAAAAAGAATTATGCTGACGAAAGAAGAACTGAAATAAGACATGCTGAGGGTGAAATAGACGTTAGAGATCTTATTGAAGAAGAAGAAATAGCTATAACTCTAACTCACTTTGGATACATAAAGAGAGTGCCAGCAGATACTTATAAGAGTCAAAATAGAGGTGGAAGAGGTATATCAGCTCTTACTACAAGAGAAGAAGACTTTGTTAAGCACCTTGTAACAACAACGACTCATAGTAAGTTATTATTCTTCACTAACAAAGGTAGAGTATTTAAATTAAATGCTTATGAAATACCTGAAGGGAAGAGACAGTCTAAAGGTACAGCTATAATAAACTTACTTCAACTAGCTCCAAATGAAAAAATAGCCACACTAATAGCAATAAATGAAAATGATGAGAATCAATATTTATTATTAGCTACTAAAAATGGTATAGTTAAAAAGACTAAGCGTGAAGAGTTCAAAAATATTAATAAATCTGGGCTGATAGCTATAGGATTAAGAGAAGACGATGAGCTTATAGGAGTTAAGTTAACAGATGCTAATAAGGAAGTTTTACTAATAACTAAAGATGGTATGTCTATAAGATTTGATGAAAATGACATAAGACCAATGGGTAGAACTGCTATGGGTGTTAAAGGTATAACTTTAGGCGCTGATGATAAAGTAGTATCTATGAGCTTAACAGATGAAGGAACAGAAGTATTAGTAGTTAGTGAAAATGGATTTGGAAAAAGAACAGATATAGAAGAGTATAGAACTCAGATAAGAGCTGGTAAAGGTATAAAGACATATAATATAGCTGCTAAGACAGGAAAGCTTGTTGGAGCTGAAATGGTTACAGAAGAAGACGAAATAATGATAATAAACTCAGATGGAGTGTTAATAAGATTAAGAGTGAATGAAATATCATTATTTGGAAGAGTAACAAGCGGTGTTAAACTAATGAAGACCAATGATGAAGTTAATGTAGTTTCTATTGCTAAAATAAATATAGAAGAAGAATAGGAATATATCCTATTCTTTTTCCATAGCTATCGACTATAGGAGAGGAGAATGTATTATGAGCAATAAGAAAGGGAAATATTTATTACTAGGAGCATTTCTTGGATTTATAGCCGGTTTATTCTTTGCACCTAAAAAAGGTTCAGAATTAAGAAGAGATGCTAAAGAAAAGCTAGGTGAGGTTAAGGAAAACCCAAAAGAAGCTTTACAAGGAACAATAGATGGTGTAAAAACTAAAATAAATAATCTAATTGATGATAATGTATTAGAAGATAGTATAGATATATGTGAAGATGAAATAGTAATAAGTAGAACTTTTGAAGATGAAGGGGAGAATAATTAATGGATGCAATGGGATGGCAAATAGGTGCTGTTTTATTTGGTGTTTCGGCATTAATTATAGCAATATACATAGGAAGATTATTGAATGAGACAACTAAAGTTGTAGGAAAGGTATACAAAATAGTTGACTATAATGAAAGACATATACACGAGACAATAGAAAATGTTGCCGCTATATCTAAAAATACAGAAGAAATAACTGATTTAGTTGGCAAAGTGGCAGGTATAGCCAAAATATTTAAATTTATAAAGAGATAATTGCATATAAGGAGGTTTATTGATGTCAATAAATATAAATTCAAAGCTAAATGAACAAGAATGTTTCTGGGATATATCATTAGAAGGAGAACTTGATGTTTCTACAGCAGATAAGTTAAAAGAACATTTACATAATTTAGCAGATAAAGAATCTTTAGATATGAAAATTAACCTTACAAACTTAGACTATATAGATTCAACTGGTTTAGGTGTAATGATAGGAGTACTTAAGAAATTAAAAATAAACGGAAAGGAAATATATATATTAAATCCAAAAATCAATGTAAAAAAAATATTTGCAATAACAGGACTAGATAAAATATTTAAAGTGGAGGGATAGACGTTGGCTTTTGAAACAATAAAGATGGAAATAAGCTCAAACCCTGAGTATGTTGGAATTATAAGATTAACCACATCAGGTATAGCTAATAAAATCGGATTTTCGATAGATGATATAGAAGACATAAAAGTTGCTGTATCAGAAGCTTGTACAAATGCTATAAAGCATAGTAATGATAATAAATTTTTTATAACTTTTGATATATTAGAAAATGGATTAGCTATAGAAATTGAAGATAAAGGCAAGGGGTACGATGTAGAATCTTTACATCAACCAGATTTAAATAATCCAAAAGAAAGTGGGTTAGGATTATTTATAATACAATCATTAATGGATGAAGTTAATATAGAATCTAAAGAAAATAAAGGGACTATAATAAAAATGACTAAGTATTTAGGAGTTGGTATTTAATGAAAAACGTAGCTAATGCTACTAATTACCTAGACATAGATAATAAGGGGCTATTCAAGATATATAGCAAGGATAAAGATAACAAAGAAGTTAGAAATATTCTTATTGAAAAACATCTATATTTAGTAAATTTGTTAGCTAAAAAATATGCAAATAAAGGTGTAGAATTTGAAGATATATATCAAGTAGCTTCATTAGCATTAATATACGCTATAGATAGGTATGATATAGAAAAAGGGTATGAGTTTTCAAGTTTTGCAACTCCTACGATAATAGGTGAAATAAAAAAGTACTTTAGAGATAAAGTATGGACACTTAGAGTACCGAGGCGTGTTCAAGAGTTAAGCAAAAAGATAAGTGAAGCCAAAGTTATATTAGAACAAGAATATAAAAAACAACCTAGAGTAGAAGAGATTGCAAAATATATAGGGTGTACAGAAGAAGATGTTTTAGAAGCCATGGAAGCATCTTATGGATATCAACCTATATCATTAGATTCATCAAGTAATGATGATTCAGAAGATAAAGATATAACATTGATAGACAAAATTGGACAAGAAGAAAGTAGTTTTGGAAATATAGAACAGCGAGACTTTATAAATAAATTCATGGAAAATTTAAATGAATTAGAAGTTAAAATATTTAAAGATAGATTTTTCTTAGATAAAACTCAATCTATGATTGCAAAAGAACTAGAAATCTCTCAAATGACTGTTTCTAGGCTAGAAAGAAAGATAGTTGAAAAGCTTAGAAAAGAATATGAAAAAAATTTATAAAAAAGTTTTTGAAAAAGTATTGACCTACTGTTTATTCTATAGTATATTATTACTTGTCCTTAAGAAAAGGGCAAATAAGAAATGAACTTTGAAAATTAAACAGTAGGTTAATTTATATAACTGATTCTTAAAAGAATCGAATACAACCAAGCCAGATATTCAGATAATGATAGTCTGAGCAGGTAACAACTTTTATTTGAGAGTTTGATCCTGGCTCAGGATGAACGCTGGCGGCGTGCCTAACACATGCAAGTCGAGCGATTTACTTCGGTAAAGAGCGGCGGACGGGTGAGTAACGCGTGGGTAACCTGCCCTGTACACACGGATAACATACCGAAAGGTATGCTAATACGAGATAACATGAGAGAGTCGCATGGCTTTCTTATCAAAGTTTTTGCGGTACAGGATGGACCCGCGTCTGATTAGCTAGTTGGTAAGGTAACGGCTTACCAAGGCGACGATCAGTAGCCGACCTGAGAGGGTGATCGGCCACATTGGAACTGAGACACGGTCCAAACTCCTACGGGAGGCAGCAGTGGGGAATATTGCACAATGGGCGAAAGCCTGATGCAGCAACGCCGCGTGAGCGATGAAGG
>NZ_JADOZQ010000008.1:0-105439 GCF_015669105.1 Romboutsia sp. D33t1_170424_H2
AGAATAGGAAAAAAATAATACACATGTAACCCTTGGAAATACTAGTATCTTCAAAAGATTTAAAAGTTTATAAAAAAAACTCCAAAAATCCCTTGAAAAAATATTGTCAATCTTATATAATATTTAGTTTTAAAATTCACACTATACAAAATAATTTAAAATATATATAATGATATTAAGTCAGGGTAACTGACTAATAAATTATAAAAATATAGGAAGGGATATTTATGGATAGGCGGACGAATGTAAAAAAAATAATGTTAATATTGTTAGGGGCAATGATATTGTCATTTGGAATATTTAATCTAAATTATCAAAACAATATAACTGAAGGTGGAGTGTTAGGAGTTTTACTACTGCTAAAGAATGTTTTCAATGTGGATTTATCTATGGCAAATATATTAATAGATCTTAGTTTATTTGCAGTAGGTTATAAGTTCTTTGGAAAGAAGTTTTTAATGTATTCATTAGTTGCAACAATTAGCTTCTCAGTGTTTTATTCTATATTTGAAGGAATAGGACCTATAATACCAGTTCTTGAAAGCAAGCTACTAGGGACTATATTATCCGGTTTATTTGTAGGTGTAGGAGTTGGTATAATAGTTAGAGAAGGTGCAGCAGCTGGTGGAGATGATGCTTTAGCATTGGTGATTTCTAAGATTACATCTTTAAAAATAGGTAAGATTTATATGATAAGTGATGTAGTTATACTTATATTATCTTTGTCATATCTATCTGCATATGATATATTTTGGTCTTTAATAGCTGTAAATATAAGCGGAAGGCTTATAGACTTAATATATAACTACAACAACACAGATAAGCTAGCAAGTGCTTAACATATATAAAGACAGGTTTAAATACCTGTCTTTTTTGTTAAATAAATTTTGATTATAAAAAAGAAGAACTAAACATTAAAAATATTTAAAAGAGGAATATATATAAATATGTTGAATAATATAATAGAGAGATAAAGGGGGGATAAATAATGTTTTTCTTTAATAATATTAGTGGAACAGGAGTAGTAGTTTACCCAGGTTCTAATGTAGAGTTTTATGAAATAGTAGACACTAATGAGTACAAGATATCTATAAATAAAAGAACTTATAAAGTTAGCGAAGAAGTTTATAATGATGTAAAAAATAGATATGAAAAATAATATAAATATTTAAAAAAAGACTTAAGAAAATTCTTAAGTCTTTTTTTATTAAAATAAAAATCATATATTATAAAGAATAAAATAGTACAAACAGAATAATTGAAAACTACTAATACATATGGGATAATTAAATGATAAAAAGCGATCTAAAGGAGTAAAATATAATGATAAATATAAGATGTGAACTAGAAAAAGATTATAATACAGTAGAAAATGTAGTAAAGGGAAGTTTTAAAAATGAAGAGTTTAGTGATAAAGATGAGCATAACTTAGTTAATAGATTAAGAAATAGTAAAGAATATGTAAAAGAATTAGCTCTATTAGCCGAAGTAAATGAAGAAATAGTAGGTTATTCTTTGCTTACTAAAATAAAAATAAAAAACAAAAACGAATCTAGAGAATCTTTAGCATTAGCTCCAGTTTCAGTACTACCAGAGTATCAAAAGAAAGGTGTAGGAAGCACACTAATAAATAAGGCTATAGAAAAAGCTAAAAATCTAGGATATACATCTATAGTAGTATTAGGACATCCTAACTACTATTTAAAGTTTGGATTTATAAATGCTAGTGAATTTGATATAAAACCACCATTTGAAGTTCCAGATGATGTTTTTAAAGTTTTAGTATTAGATGAAGAGAAATTTAAAGGTACAAGCGGAGTAGTAGAGTATTCAAGTGTTTTCTTTGAATAGTAGTATCAAATTAATTTAAAATAATAACTAAGAAAATTCAAAGATAATTATAAAAGACGGTGTCATATTTCACGACACCGTCTTTTGACTATTTTTTCTTATTAAATTTATTATTTGTAGATTTTTTATGTTCATACTTATCTACTTTTTTATTTTTACTTACTTTTTCTTCTTTTTTAGCTTCATTTTCTTTAGATTTTTTTCTAGCTTCTTTTTTCATCTTATCAAAATCAATTTCTACAAACTTGCCATTTTTTAACTCAACAGCTTTCATATCTATTTTAAAATCTCTTCTATAATCTCTTATAGTAGATAAATTTTGATTAGTTATTATAGATATTGCAGTTCCTTTTCTATTTCCTCTAGCACTTCTACCACATCTATGTATATATTCATTTTTACTAGGTGGGAAGTCTAAGTTAAATACATGACTAACCTCGACTATATCTAATCCTCTAGCAGAAAGATCAGAAGATACTAAAATACGAACTTTACCACTTCTAAAAGCACTAAGTGCATTTTTTCTATCTTCTTTAGTCATTTTACCAGATATACAAACAGCTTTATAGCTATGGTAATTAAGTTTTTCAGTTATAACCTCTATACTATCTTCATCATTGACAAACACGATAGCTCTACTTGGATTAGCAGAAGCTAGGGATTTTCTAAGTAATGTAAATTTTTCTCTTCTATCTCCATATAAATACATATGATTTATATTAGGATTTATTATTAATGTATCTTTAGTTTTAATCATTTTCATATCTTTCATTAAGTAATCACACATACTTATAGTATTTTCATTTAAACTAGCTGAAAATCCTAAAAGTTGTCTATCTCTTAATGTAGTCTTTATTATATTTTCAACAACTTCTTCATTTTTACCACTAAGTAAACTATCAACTTCATCAAGTATTATAGTTTTTATAGTATGTGCTTTAAGTTTTTTTTGCTTAATTAAGTCTAAAACTCTACCACAAGTACCAACTACTATATGAGGTTTTATAGTTTTTATATTTTTTATTTGCTTTTGAATATTTACTTCACCTATTATAGAAAAAGCAGTAACATTCATATTAGAATTCTTTGACAAAATTTTAGCTTGTTCAGTTATTTGCATAACTAATTCGTGAGTAGGTGCAAGTATTAACACTTGTGTTTCTCTTTTCGTAGTGTCTATTTTTTCAAACATAGGAAGTAAGTAAGCTAAAGTTTTTCCACTACCCGTTTGAGCGCTTACTAATAAGTCTTTATTATCTAATATATCTTTTATAGTTAAAGATTGAACTTCTGTTGGAGAAGTTATATTTTGTTCTTTAAGTCCTTTTATTAGGTTTTCATTTAAGTCTAATTTTTCAAATGTGTTCATTTTTAACTCCTTTACATATCTTGTAAATTACATTATACACGTATTATATATATTTTTATACAGTATGAGGTAAATTATTTAAGCTTAGGAATAAATTTAGGTAATATAATATTCAAAATTAGTATAGACTGTGGTCTTACACCATAGTTTATAATTATTTTGAGGTGATAAATATGAAACTTTTAACAGGTCAAGTTAGTAAAATTTTTAATATAAGCAAAGATACTTTAAGATATTATGACAAGATGGGACTCTTAAAGCCAGATATAAATAAGTCAAATGGATATAGATATTACTCACAAGAACATATTGATCAGTTAAATTTAATCCTAGCTACTAAGGACCTAGATATATCTTTAGCTGATATAAAAGAAACTATAGAAAGTGAAGAACTGTATAAATATAAAGAATTAGTAAATAAGCAAGAAAAACTAATAGAAGAAAAGATAGAGTCCTTAAAAAGAAAACAAAAACAATTAAAAAAATGGAACGAAATATTAGATATTGTAATAAATTTTGAAAATGAATATGACTTTAATAATATTAAAGTATACAGAGATACATACAGTTTTTATTTAATAAATTTAGATAAAATATTAGAAAAAGACTTTAATAAAGAGTATATAAGGTGCATAGATGAAGTATTAGAATGTATGAATGAAGAATGTTACTACACTATGTACAATTTGAATAATGGCAAAGGTATAGAAGAAGATGAAAGTAATATTCTTATAAAAGAAGATGAGAAAAATATTAGTATAATAAAAAAGTATATGGATAAGAACTTAAATTTAATACATAGAGAAATTAGTGGAGATTTTATTTGTGTAAAATTTTATGGGAATTCTGATGAACTAAATGATTATTTACTAAGGCTTAGTAAACACTTTAACAAAAAAGAAAATAATGAGGTATTTATAAAGTGTGGCTTTTATATACCTAAAAAGAATAACGATGAAAAATATTTTGTAGAAATTTTATTAAAAGTCTAAATCATAGTTGATTATATAGTAGAACCACACATTAGAATAAATTCATCAATAGATCTTAGGAGGTATATATTTTGAATCTAATTAAAAATAAAGTATTTTTAACAATACTTATAACAGATATAATACAGCAAATGGCTATATGGATAAGAAATATAGCTATAATGTTTTTTATAATGGATATAACAAATAGTGATCCATTAGCAATATCATCACTTAATTTTATAGAGTTTTTACCAATGTTTTTACTTACTTTTATAGGAGGAATAATAGCTGATAAGTATAATCCTAAAAAACTAATGATATGTGGAGATTTATTTAGTTTTATATCATTTATAATACTAGGCTTAGCGATATCTAAAGGATATATAATAGCTATATTTTTAGCAGTATTAGTTTCTGCTAGTGTTACACAATTTTCATATCCTGCATCACAAAAATATTTTAAGGAATATATAGATGAAGAATATATAGAAAATGCAGTTGGAATAAATCAACTTTTAAGCTCTGGATTTTTTGTTATAGGACCATTTATAGGATCTTACTTTTACTTTAATTTTGGAATAGGTAAAACATTAATAATATTATCAGGATTGTTTTTAGTATCCATTTTATTATTATTAACATTACCTAATAAGAGTTTTGAAAAAATAGAGAGTAGCGGTATACGTGAAGATATTAAGTTAACTTTTAAATATTTAAATGAAAAAGAGATACTAAAGTTGTTATCTAAAATATTTTTAATAGTAGCCTTTGCTATGGGAATAGCTAATAACCTAGATATATTCTTAGTAACGGAGAGGTTAGGCCTTAGCAAAGAGTTTTATCAGTTCTTTTCAGGGATAGCAGGAGTGGGAGTAATAGTTGGGGGTGGACTATATTTAGTCATATCTAAATATATGAATATGAAAATATTATATAGTCTTATAGGAGTGTTTGCTATAACAGTATTTTTTGAAGGATATTCAATAAACCCAGTATTTACTATGAGCCTTCAATTTATAGATAATATACTTGGTGGAATACTTAGTGGATATGTAATGGCGCTTATAACTAAAGTCACAGACCAAGAATATTTAGGTAAAATAAATGGATTAACATCAACACTTATGACATTAGGTATAATGGGAGGGACTCTTATATCAGGAATTATTATGAAATATTCATCTATAGTAGTTGCCTTTTTAGTAGCAAGTATATCATTTTTAATAAGTTTTATAATACTTTATAAAGGGGTTAACAAAGGATTATTAAAATAATAGGTTAGTGTTTAAAAGTAAATTAGAGTTATACATATAAAAATGAGCTATTTTAAATAGCTCATTTTTTAGTTAAATTAAAAATATTTTTCAGAATATAATTTTAAATCAAATATAGTTTTAACTATTTTAAGCTATATCCGTTAGTAGTTTTTTCTATAACACCATCTTTAAGCATTTTTCCAATAAGTATTTTAGATATATGAGAAGGATCTTTTATAACTAACTTGTCTTTAGAGTAAAATAAAGATGCTTTTAGATTTAAAATTTCATTTTCAATATCTTTTTTAGATAAAGTATTTTTAGTTTTAAAAGCTTTCATAACAGCTTTGTAAGATTTATTATAAAGTAAGTCTAGTAAATCATTAGGTTTATTTCTTTCTTTTATAATTCCCCAAGTATAAATAATTATTGTTGCAATTGCAAATAATAATATGTATATAATAATATCCATTATCTACCATCCTTTTTTAAAGAAATAAATTTATTATCTTTAAGTATAGTAAAATATGTAATCAATCTTTCATATAATGGCTCACAGTCTTTTCCAAATGAAGCTTTAACATATTTAGATATATCGTATATAGAACTTTCACCATCTATATTTTTCCATACACAGCTTCCTAGTTTGTCTAACTTTATGGAACTACTTTTTGGGACTTTAAATAAATTTTGAGCAATCTTATCAAATAATCCTTTTCTCGTGATTTCTAATGTAACTATCCCAAAGTTATCCTCAGACCAAGTTATTTTTGAGTTTTTGATAGGAATAAAGTCTAAGTAATTTTTATCATTTTTTTTCATAATACCACTCCTACAAATTTAGAATAAGCAACTTATTTATAATTAAAGAAATAAGTAGGAGAAAATTTCTCCTACTTAAGTATATGTTTATAGATTTTTTATATTCTATGATGTTTTACTCCTTTTATCTTTATAGGAGATAGTAAACTTAAATAGTGTAATTATTAGTATGATAAATGCTATAATAGAACCTATTTGACCTAAATTAACAGAAGTAGAAAGGTTTATAGTATCAGCAAGTGTTGATTCTCCAACATTTATTATTGCAAATATAGCAAGTAATACCCCAATTAGACCTTCACCTGCTATTAGACCTGAAGTATATAATATACCTCTATCAATTTGTTCTTTTCTATCATCTTCAGATACTTTCTTTCTCTTTTCAAAGAATAATCTAATAATACCACCAACCATTACGCCAGCACTTAAATGTATTGGAAGATATAGTCCAACTGCAAATGGTAGTACAGGTATTCCTATTATTTCAACAGCAACAGCTATTCCTGCACCAGCAAATATTAAAGTCCAAGGAAGATTTCCCTCCATAACACCTTCAACAACTAGTTTCATAAGAGTAGCTTGTGGTGCTGGTATTTCTTTTGAACCAAATCCCCAAGCTGCATTTAGTAAGTATAATACTGCACCTATAGTTATAGCAGAAATTAATACACCTATAAGCTCTCCATATTGTTGTTTCTTAGGAGTTGCACCAACAATATAACCTGTTTTTAAGTCCTGAGAAGCATCTCCAGCAATTGCAGCTATAATACATATTACAGAACCTATAGCTATAGCACCCATCATACCATCTTGGCCAACAAGTCCTGTTGATTTTAATACTATAGTACTTATTAAAAGTGTAGCAATAGCCATACCAGAAACTGGGTTATTACTACTTCCAACTATACCAACAAGTCTTGAAGATACTGTTGCAAAGAAGAAACCAAATACAGCAACTAAAAGTGCTCCAACTAAATTAACTGGAATAGAAGGAACTAGCCATATGGCTATAACTACTAATAAAGATCCAAATAAAACAACCTTCATAGACATATCTTGATCAGTTCTAAGTGAACTTTCAGATTTATCTAAATTAGAATAATCCTTCATAGCTTTTCTAAATGTATCTATTATAAGAGGCAGTGATTTTATTAAACTAATAATACCTCCACAAGCAACAGCTCCTGCACCAATATATCTTATGTAATTATCCCATATATCCCAAAATCCTAGTTCAGTTATAGGAACTGTAGCAGGATAAAGTGTCATATTGGCACCAAATAATGATATTAGTGGAATTAATGCTATCCAACCAACTATAGCACCAGCAAACATATATCCAGATATCTTAAATCCACATATATATCCAACTCCAAGTAATGCAGGTAATACGTCTATACCAAAGGCTCCATTATGATACCCAGGTATTTCCCATTCAATTTCTGTTGGGAATAGTTTTAAACCATCACCTATAAATTTGTATAAACCAGCTATACCAAGACCAGCAAATACTATAGATGCTTTAGATCCACCTTCTTCTCCAGCAAGTAAAACTTCTGCACAAGCAGTACCTTCTGGATAAGGTAATACACCATGTTCTTTTACAATAAGTGCTTTTCTTAGAGGTATCATAAATAATACTCCAAGTATACCACCACATAAAGCTATGATTGCAATTTTAATTAAGCTTGGACTTCCAAGTCCCCAATCTTTCATCCATATAAACATAGCAGGTAATGTAAATATAGCACCAGCGGCCAAAGATTCTCCAGCTGAACCTATTGTTTGCACTATATTATTTTCTAGTATAGAATCTCTTTTCAATATAACCCTTAAAACTCCCATTGATATAACAGCAGCAGGGATTGATGCACTAACTGTCATACCAACTCTAAGACCTAGATAAGCATTTGCAGCACCAAATATTACAGCTAATAAGCCCCCAAGAACTATTGATGTAACAGTAAACTCAGGAACTATTTTATTAGCAGGAATAAATGGCTTAAAATTGTTTTGATTATCCATAAATATTCCCCCTTTTGAGCCATACATTAATAACTCATTTTAATATTAATTTTTTATAATTCATATAAATTTATAAATATGTTATGCAATACTTTTATCATAAGTAAGGTTGGGATTAGGAAAAGATATCTATAGTAGAGTATATACATTTAGAAAATTTATATGAATAAAATTAAAACTATATAGATTAAATTTAAGTAGTTAAAACCTAAAGAAATTTTACAATTTGATGATTCCTAAATTTTTCCACATGCTATTTTATAAGAATTCTAATTAAAATTATTGACAAGGTATTAATGCTAAAATATAATAATGATTATCAATATGAAATGAAAAGGAGAATTAATATGCGATTAGTTTATTCATTAATTTTTATAGTGGCTTTAGCGCTAATTTTTACATCTAGCATAAGAAAACATTCGAGGTTATTTTATTTAATAGCTTCAATAATAGCCACATCAACAGTAATTTATGAAATATTTAGATTAACCTCAGATATAAAATTACAAGGATTTATAGGTGAATTTGAAAAAGCATCTATGAAGGGGAATTTTTCAATAGCATTTTTTATATTAGTAATGTTTGCAGGAGCACTTAACCCAAGGTGGAAAATAACGAAAAAATTGTTAGGAATAAGAGCAGAGGCTGCGATTTTAGGATCTATACTAATATTTCCTCATTGTATAATGTATTTAGTACGTTTTATAGTGAAATTACTTAATTATAAGCCTATAACTACACTTTATATTATATATTTAATTGTTGGTTTAATAGCATTTATAATAATGATTCCATTGTTTATAACGTCTCTCAAAAAAGTAAGAGTTAAAATGCAGTATTTAGAGTGGAAAAAGTTACAAAGATGGGCTTATCCATTTTATGTATTAGCTTATGTACATATAGTACTTTCAATTTTAAATGATGATAAAGTTGATATATTAAAATTAAGTATATATAGTATATTATTTATTGGATACTTTGTATTGAAATTGATAAAGGCCTTAAAAAATAATAAAATTTTATTAAAAAAATAGATACTTTTCAAATAAAATTAAAGTAATAATAGATGTTAAGTATTTTTTATAAGTTATTATTAGATAGATTATTAAAAAGTTCAAAAAAATATGTATTATAATACTTTCTAGTATGTTTACTAGGAAGTATTTTTAGTTTTAAAAAAGTTAATAGGGGTATATGATTTATACATAGGTAGATTTTATGTTAAATTATAAAGATTAGAAATTTTAGGAGGTACAGATGATAAAATTAATTGCATCTGATATGGATGGAACCTTATTAAATTCAAAGAAAAAGATAAACAACGAATTTTATACGATATTAAAACAATTAAAAGAAGATAATATAATATTTACAGCGATAAGTGGAAGAGATATATTTTCTCTAAAGAAAGTATTTAAAGATATAGATGAAGATATTGTATTTGCAGCAAACAATGGAAACTATATAGAATATAAAGGTAAAGTTATTTTTGAGAACTATATACAAAAAGATAAGTTAAAAAATATAGCAATAGTTGTAAGAAAATTTTTTAAGCACAATACACTTTATTGTGGAAAAGATATTATATACAGCGAAAGTAAAGTTGCTAAGTTCATAGGGATTCTATGGGGGCTTAATATAAAATATACTAAAGATATTATGAAAATAAAGGATAATATTATAAAAGTTACGGTTTTTGGAAAACCAAGTGATATTAATAAAAATCGCGAGAAACTTAAAATTTTAAATAATGAGTTTATGGTAACTATATCTGGGAGATTTTCTATTGATATATGTAGATATGGTGGAAATAAGAAAAATGGAATAGAAATAATTAAAAATAAATTTAATATAAAATATGATGAAACTATGGTATTTGGCGATAATATGAATGATTTAGAAATGATGGCATCTGCATATTATAGTTTTGCAATGGAGAATGCTAAAGATAAAGTAAAGTCTAATGCAAGATTCATAGCTAAATCTAATGATGACAACGGAGTAGTTGAAGCCATAAAAGAAGTGGCTTTAGTTAATGAAAAGGCTAAATTGTAAATAAAAAAAGTGTTATCTCAGCAAATAATAGAGATAACACCTTTTATTATGATATGTAATATTTATTTACTAAGGAGCTTTTGTTTTTAAGCATAAGTTTAAATCTAATATCAAAAAAGCTTATTACAGCTATACTAGATAATATGGATATACAAGAAGATATCAATATAGCTCTTTTTGAAATATCAATTAAAATCATATTATTTATAAATGCAACTTCAGATACAAAGATAGACATTGTAAAACCAACACCTGCAATTAATGATACCAAAAATACAGACAACCAACTTATACTAGAAGGCTTTTCAGAAATTCTAAAAGTACAACCAATAAAACTAAAAAGCACTATTCCTAAAGGTTTCCCTAAACAAAGTCCTAAAATTATACCATAGACTAAAGAATTCGTATCAGAAGTACCTATACTGGAAGTAATAGAAATACCTGTATTAGCAAATGCGAAAAGTGGTATTATAAATAAACTATTAAAAGGAACTAAAATCCTTTGAAGTTGTTCTAAGGTATTGTATCCATTATTATTACGTGAAGGAATTGTGAGAGCTAATAATATCCCACTTATTGTACAGTGAACTCCACTTAAATAAATGAAATACCACAAAAACAAACCAGATATAAGGTAATAATATATGCTGTAAATATTAAATACTTTATTTGCTATAATAAGCAAAAGTACAATTGAAAGTGCTATAGATAAATAGATTAAATTTATATCCAATGAGTAAACTACACCTATAGCTAGTATAGAAATCAAATCATCCACGACTGCTAGGGAAAGTAAAAATACTTTAAGTGATGGATTAAGTTTTTTAGAAAATAGTAAAAATATACCTACTGCAAAGGCTATGTCTGTAGATATAGGTATACAAAATCCACTTAAAAAAGCAGTGTTTTTATTTAAATATATAAATATAGCTGCGGGAACAATAACACCGCCGATAGAAGCTATAACTGGAAAAGATGCCTTTTTAAAAGAGCATAAATTTCCATAAAGTATTTCGTGTTTTATCTCAAGACCTGCTACTAGAAAAAAAATAGCCATTAAAAAATCATTTACAAACATATGAAATGAAAAATTATTTACTATACAAATATCTTTAAATATAAACTCATAAATACTTCTTAAAGGAGTATTGTACATAAAAAGAGCACACATAGTAGCTAAAATTAAAAGTAAACTTGTTAGTACTTCTAATTTTAAAGACTTTTTATAGGTTCTTAATAATCTCAATATATCACCAACTAACTTTAAATTTTTAAACAAGCATATAATAAATCTATGAATAGTGATACATAAATATGAGTCTATAATATTATTAAGTTATCAATATTATCATGAATAATATAAACCTAAAATATAAAAAATTAAATTTTATTTATGTTGAATTATACAACTATTTATTGTAAAATTAAATTTGTCAGTTAGTCATGGATAAGTCAAAAAGACTAGACAAAAGACTAGACAGAAAACTATAATAAACCGTATAAATATTAAAAATACTAGATAGTTTAAAGTTATCTAGGACTTGTTCGAGAACTCCAAGTATAAAAAACTAGGGATTTATATAGTGGCAGTATATAGACGTATCCTAGATACGCTTTTTTAATGCACTAAATAAAAGCGTATAGTTCTCCATTAAATGTTTATGGAGGAGATTAAAATGAAAAAAAGAAAAGTAATAATTGATTGTGATCCAGGAATTGACGATTCATTAGCAATACTTCTAGCATTAAATTCACCAGAATTAGAAGTATTAGGGATTACCGTATGTAGTGGAAATGTACCTGCAAACTTAGGAGCAAAAAATGCTCTAAAAGCACTTCAAATGTGTTCTTCGCTAGATGTACCTGTATATATAGGAGAAGAGCTACCTTTAAAAAAAGAACTTATAACAGCACAAGATACTCATGGAGAAGATGGTATAGGAGAAAATTTTTATGAAGAAGTTGATGCTAAAATTTTACATGGTGGAGTAGACTTTATAATAGATACTTTAAATAGAAATAAAGACGTATCTATTATAGCATTAGGTCCGCTTACCAATATAGCTAAAGCATTAATTAAAGATAAGAAAGCCTTCGATAACTTAGATGAGTTTGTTTCCATGGGAGGAACTTACAAAAGTCATGGGAACTGTTCACCAGTAGCAGAATTTAATTATTGGGTAGATCCACATGCTGCTGAATATGTTTATAAAAACTTACCTAAAAAAATTCATATGATAGGACTTGATGTAACTAGAAAAATAGTATTAACACCAAATATTATTGAATTTATAAACAAACTAGATAAAGATGTATCTAAATATATAACAGAAATAACTAGATTTTATATAGATTTTCATTGGAATCAAGAAGGCATAATAGGTTGTGTAATAAATGATCCATTAGCAGTCGCATATTTTATAGACAGAAATCTATGCAACGGATTTGATTCTTACGTTGAAATAGTAGAAGAAGGAAAAGCCATAGGTCAAACTATAGTAGATGCATATGATTTTTATAAAAAGAAACATAATGCACATATACTGACAGAAGTAGATGCAAAAGCTTTTATGAAGATGTTTATAAAAAATATATTTAAGGATAAAGGTAATATTATAGACTCTATAAAAGGAGTGATATAATATGGAAAAGAAATTAAACGTTAGAAACTTAACTTTAATAAGCTTTGGAATAGCTTTAAATGTAGTAGGAGCATTTATAGCCTATTCTTTAAGACTTCCTATATATATGGACTCTATAGGAACAATATTTATAGCCTGTTTACTTGGACCTAAATATGCCGTAATAACAGGTCTATGTGGAAGCTTAGTAAGTGGAATGACTTTTGATATATATTCAATATACTTTGCTCCTGTTCAAATAAGTACAGGGTATTTAGCTGGTTTGATGTATAAAAAAGGATTCTTAAAAGGTATAAAAACTCCTCTTGGAGTGTTTATATTCACATTACCAACATCTATAATAAGTGCCATGATAAGTGCATTTTTATTTGGAGGTATAACATCATCGGGTTCATCATATATTGTTCAAGTACTAAGTGTAATTGGAGTTCCAGATGTATTAAGTGTATTTATAACACAAATATTTACAGATTATGCTGATAAATTTGTGGCAGTACTATTAATAGGGGGTTGTGTTAATGCACTTCCTAGAAATGTAAAATCACAAATATTATTAAATAGATAAAATTCATAATAACTAATTTTTATAAATTTAAATTAAACATAGATTGGAATATATCAAATTAGGTATTATATTATGTATAATACCTAATTTATTATAAAGGAGAAAAAATGGACAGATATAGTGAAATAACTAATAAAAACCAAAGAGAAATAGTACTACTTAAAAGTTTTCCATGCGTATGGGGAAAATGTAGTTTCTGTGATTATATATTAGATAACTCAAAATCAGAAGAGGAAATAAATAAATTAAATTTTAAAGTACTTGAAAATATAACAGGAAAATACAAAGTTTTAGAAGTTATAAACTCAGGAAGTTGTTTTGAACTTCCGAAAGCTACACTTGATAAAATAAAAGATATAATAAAAGACAAAAATATTGAAAAACTATTTTTAGAAAGTCATTGGTCATATAAAAATAAAATACAAGATATGAGAGAATATTTTGAAATACCTATAACTTTTAAAATAGGTGTAGAAAGTTTTGATTATGACTTTAGAAATAATTTTCTAAATAAAAATGCTAAATTTAAAAGTGTAGAAGAACTTAAAACTTATTTTGATTCTCCATGCATGATGGTAGGTATAAAAGGTCAGACAAAAGAAATGATAGATAAAGATATGGATATAGTTTTAAATAATTTTGATCATGCTACTATAAATGTTTTTGTAAATAATACATCAGATATTAAAAGAGATGATGAGATAGTTAATTGGTTTGTAGATAAATATAAAGACTTACTAGATAAAAATCCTAATATAGAAGTATTATATAATAATACTGATTTTGGAGTAGGAGAATAAAAAGCTAGCTTAAATTTTTAAGCTAGCTTTTTAAATGTAGATTTGTCTTATAATTTTTATGATGAGTAACACTCTGAAGAATTTATACTATTAACTTTTTTATGATAGTCAATAAATAACGGTATAGATGCTGCAAGCCAAGCCATAGGACCTGCTAAACAAATACCAGTATAACCAATAGCTAAAGGTAATGTAAATGCAACAATAGTTCTGGCAAGTAATTCGTAAACACCAGCCATCATAGGCACGAAAGTATATCCCATACCCTGAAGTGCATTTCTGTATATAAATATTAAGCTAAGAGGTATAAAGAAGAAAGAAACTGTAGTTAGATATTTAGTAGCGTATGATATTACATTTGGATCTGAATTTGATACAAATAGCTTAACAAAATATTCACCAAGTGTCATAAGTATAATTCCACCAATAACACCAATAGCTATATTTATTAATGTACACTTTTTAACTCCCTCTTTAATTCGTTCGATATTATTAGCACCAAGATTTTGAGCACAATAAGTTGCCATAGTAACACCAAATGTTACACTTGGCTGCATAACAAGTTGTTCAACCCTAGAAGCAGCAGTATATGCAGCAACAATAGTTGATCCAAATGAATTAACAGCACCCTGAAGTATTACTGCTCCGACAGCAGTTATTGAAAATTGAAGAGCCATTGGGATTCCTATATTTAAGTGTTTCTTATAAAAGTCTAAGTTGAAGCTAAAATGTCTTTTTTCAAGTCTTAATATAGGAAATTTTTTAGCAGTATAAATTAAGCATAGTATACCTGAAACTCCTTGGGAAATAACAGTAGCATAAGCAGCTCCTTTAACTCCCATAGAGAATTTAACTATAAACATCAAATCTAGTATTATATTTAAAATGGATGCAACAATTAAGAAATATAAAGGAGTTTTACTATCTCCAAGTGCACGAAGTATACTTGCAATTATATTATAGAAAAATGTAACAAATATACCTCCGTATATAATTATTATATATGAATAAGCTTCATCTATTATATCATGTGGAGTTTTCATTAAATTTAAAAGTGGTTTAGTAAAAAATATACTTAAAATAGTAATTATAATAGTCATAATTACAGACAGTACAATTGCACTACCTACGGCTTTTTTAACACCTTCTTCATCATTTGCTCCAAACCTTTGTGAAACTAATACGGAAAAACCAGATGCAAGGCCTAATATAAATCCTATTATTAAAAAAATCATAGAACTTGTTGATCCAACAGCTGCTAGAGCTTTAACACCTAAAAATCTTCCAACAATTATTGTATCTACCATACTATAGAATTGTTGAAAAATATTTCCTATAAGTAATGGTATAGAAAAATATAAAATTAATTTTACTGGATTACCAGTAGTCATATCTTTAGTCATAAACATTCCCCCCTTTTATGTAAGACATATCCATCAGCATATACTAACATTATTTAAAACCATATACAATAGATTATAAAAAAGTTATTAAAAATGATACTATATTTTTATTATATTACAATAGTATTTAATTTATTGTTACAGAACAATTCTATAAAACTTACATTTAAATAAAAATCATTAAGTATATATTTTTTTAATTAATTTTGAAAATAGGTTGACATGAAGTGTACATAAAGTGTATATAATATATACATTTTATATACACTAAATATTAAGTAAGGAAGAGAGGTGTAAAATTGAATATAAATATAAGTAATACATCAACAATACCCTTGTATGAACAAATAAAAAGCCAGATACAAAATCAGATATTAGACTCAACATTAAAGCCAGGGGAAGGTCTCCCATCTATAAGAAATTTCGCAAAAGAATTAAAGGTTAGCATAATAACCATAAAAAGAGCCTATGAAGAACTTGAGAAAGAAGGATTTATAGAGACTGTTACAGGGCGAGGAACTTTTGTATCAACAAAAAATACAGATCGATTAAGAGAAATAGCTTTATATGAAATAGAAAATAAATTAGAGGATATTATAAGGCAAGTAAAATCAGTAGGTATAACATTAGAAGAAGGACTAGAAATATTTAAAAGTATATATGAAGAAATATAAGGAGGTATATTATGAATGCAATAGAGATTAGAAATTTGAAGAAAAATTTAGATACATTTAATTTATGTATAGATAATTTAGATATAAAAAAGGGATATATAACAGGGTTTATAGGTCCAAATGGATCAGGAAAAACTACCACAATAAAATTAATTATGAATATGATATTTAAAGATAGTGGTAGTATAAAAATATTTGGAAAAGAATATAAAAAAAATGATATAAATACAAAAGAATTAATAGGTTATATTGGTGATGTTCCTGGTTACTTAAATGAATCTAAACTTAAGGATATAAAAAAGTCAGTATCTTTTTTTTATAAGAATTGGGATGAATCATTGTATAGAAGATATATACAAAAATTTAAATTAGATGAAAATAAAATATATAAGAAACTTTCAAAGGGACAACAGAAAAAGTTTGAATTAACAATGGCGCTGTCTCATCATCCAAAACTTATAATAATGGATGAACCAACAGCAAATTTAGACCCTTTAGTCAGAAATGAATTTTTAGATATACTTCAAGAACATATAGAAAAAGAAGAAGCTACTGTATTTTATTCTACTCATATAACATCTGATTTAGATAAAGTCTCAGACTATTTAGTATTTATATATGATGGGAAAATAATACTAAGCGGAGATAAAGATAGCATATTAGAAAGACATAGTATGATAAGAGGTGGGAAAAATTTATTAGACAATGAAACTAAAAGAGCATTAGTAGCATTTAATGAAAATTCATTTGGATTTGAAGGATTAACATCAAATGTAAAACATGCATACGAAATATTTGGGGAAGAAGTTGTTTATGACAAAGTTAATTTAGAAGATATACTAATGTATTATACTAGGGGGTATTAATATGAATAATATAATGAATCTTACTAAAATGAGTTTAATAAATTTTAAAGCAATACTTAAGCAAGTTGGTATAATAATTATAATGTGGTTATTTGTATCAGCAATCAATCCTTCATTTATAGGTGCTTTATCTTCAATGATTACAATTGTTGGTGTACCACAGCTTATGTCTTATGAAGATGTAAGTGGTATAGATAATTTGATAGGAGTAATTCCTGTAAAAAGAAGTGAGTACGTTATATCGAGATATGTAATTGGTATTATAACAATGATATCATCAATACTTATAGTAAGTGTTATATACCATATAATAGAAGTTGATATAAATTTAGATTTACTATTAACTACAGTAATATTATCATCTACATTAATTATTAGTATGTTAATTCCAGCAATGATTAAATATGGTGCAATAAAGGGAAAATTCATAACTATGGCTATAACTTTAGCTACAATATTTTGTTCAATGCCAATTGTAGATATACTTCAAAATCCTTCAAAACAGCTAAAAAATATAATAGACTATATAAATAATATAAATCCTTTAATAGTATCAATAATTATAAGTATTTTAACTATTTTAATATCTATGATAATATCCATAAAGATATATGATAAAAAAGAGTTCAAATAATTTGAATTAATAAAAAGAGCCTGTATTAAATTTCTAAATAAGGGCTCTTTTTATATTATTATATTTACTACAAATATAGTTTTTTTCATATTTTAGTTGACTGTATATATTAATTCATTATTTGTAGAAACGCTCCATTATTCAAATTCTCTTATATTATTGAAAGATATAGTTGAGATTAATAAGAAAAAAGGAGCATATAAAAAAACATATATTCAAAGTGAATTAATAGTATGATATATTATATAAGTATTAAAAATATACAAACATATTTTAAATTAAATTTGATTTTTAGCATAACAAAGATTTGACGAATTAGTATAGAAAGGACATAAATATGCAAGCTATAAGAATAAAACCAGAAGAGTTTAGATTAGAAAATTTTATAAATTATTATAAGGATAATTGTGATGAATTATTATATGATTATCCAGATTATGTATCAAGAGTATGTTTGATAGATAGAGACTATATGGATGTAATAACTTTTGATGAAGATTATGAAGATATAAATGATGCAAGTGATTATGCTAATTTATTGTTAGGAGAAGAGTATGCACTCCATTTTGCTATAGGTAAGACTAATGAAGATTTAGATAAGGTAGAATTTTTAGATGGAAAGATATATAATTTAAGAAGTTATGGTGATGATGAGTATGAGGATTATAATATAAGAGACATTGGGGACTTTAGACTAGATTTAAATAACCTAGTAGGTTTAACACTTGACTTTGACTATGAAGACAAAGAAATCGTAATATCAAGCGTAAACTTTGAACATGGAGGTGAATTAGCTACACCTAGGATAATAGAAGTAGAAGATAGTGGAGACTTAGAAAAAGTAATTGTTAATTTTATAGAAAGATTTATAATAAAAGAATAATTCACTATACCATAAATTTTTATAAAGTTTTAAGGTTTATTTAAGATTTAATTAAGTTGCAGTTTATATACTTTATTATGCATATATATTAATATATATACATAATAGGAGGGAAACATATGGAATCAAGATTTGAAGGTGGATTACTAGGACTTATTGGAGTTAATATATTAGCTTGGTTAATAACTGCTTTTACGTTAGGATTAGCCACACCGTGGGCTATGTGCATAAAATATAGATGGGAAGCCGAAAATACGGTAATAGAAGGAAGAAGGCTCGAATTTAAAGGTACTGGATCTAGCTTATTTTTTAACTATATAAAATGGCTAGTATTAACTATAATAACTCTTGGTATATATGGTTTTTGGTTATATATAAAATTATTACAATGGAAAACTGAAAATACTGTATTTAAAGATTAATAAAAATTATATAAGACCATCTTAAAGTAAGTTTTGTTATTAACTATACTTATTTTAAGATGGTCTTTTGGTATTTTTAGATAGTATTTAAATAATTTAAGATTTATTTAATATTTGGTTTATTATTTTTTAAGATAGAGTATATATAATATGTTTATAATATTAAATGAAACAGACATGGAGGAAATTGAGAATGAAGAAAATAATAGTATTTTTAATGTTGGCAACTATATTGACAGGATGTAGTATGGATATAAAAATCCATAAGTTTGATAGCTATAAAGATGCTAAAGATATAATAGAAAGAGGTTGGATTCCTGAAAACATACCAACTAGTGCTACCAATATACAAGAAGTTCATAACTTAGATTCCAATAAAGCAAATGGAAGATTTATAATACCAAAAAATGAAACAGATAAATTTATACAAACATTAGAAAAGGTAGATAAAAAAAGTGTACTAGATGATAAGTTTATAGAAACTAAATGGTTTAATGAAAAGGATATAAAAGAAAAAATCAAAAATAATAAGCTTACTGTAGGAACAAAAGACGATAATATATATGCAGTAAGTAAAAATGGCGATGTTTACTACTGGGCTAAGTAGCTATGTAAAGTATGGCTTTAAATTAATTCTTATAAAATAAATCAATATGAAACTTTTTATATAATAATATTAATACTAAAAAGATGTGCAAAATATAATTATTTTACACATCTTTTTTATATTCACTTTAATATAGTAGTAATTACTATAAAAACTAAGTTTACAGATAAACAATTATATGCTGTTCATCTGTTGCCATAAATACTAGTAAATCTAATTATTATAGATATTTTCTACAATAACTATTGTTTAAAAATAGACTCATAGTTATAATAAACATATATTTTAAATTAAGGAGCAAAACTATGAAACAATTTTTATCAAAAGACAAATTATCAATACATACATCACCATTATGTGATGTTCTTATAAAAAGTAGTGGCTATGAAAGTTTAGACAAAAACATAGCTGAAAGTAATATCGAATTTGAACCTCAAAAAACTTATGAAATAGCATCTAGTAACTTCTTTGATTTTAATCAACATTTGTATGAAGATATAAATCATATGAATTCTATAAGTGCAGGTATATATTGTGAAATGGCATTAATAACATTTAGAATATTTATATGGGGATCAAAAGGTGAGGGATTTGAAATATTTAAGCATGTTTTAAGAGGCGAAGAAATAGATAGGTTAAAAAGCAAAGAAGATATAAAGGAGTATATCGTAAAACATTTAGAAGAATTAGAAAAAGGCATAATAGAAACTTATCAGTTAGATTGTATGAAAAGCTTTGAAGAGTTTGGTAAATCAATAGAAACTAGACAAATATTATTAACATCAATATTAAAAAATTTAAGCATAGAAAATAACTTAAAAGACTTTAGAAAATAAAACCCATTTAATGGGTTTTTTTATTTACATTACATATATTATTTTTAACTTAAATTTAAAAAACTTAACATAATAGGATTTAATCAACTTTTATTTAACATAGATTTAACATTAAGTGCAATAAATTAACATTTGCTTAACACATTATGACAATTTTTTTGATAGAATAAGTTTGTAATAATAAAAGAATAAAATTATTTAATTTTAAAAACATTAAAGTTTTAAGGAGGAAGAAATATAGTGGAAATAGCAATAAACCTGATGGGGGGACTAGGTCTTTTTCTATACGGTATGAATTTGATGGCTGATGGCCTTCAAAAGTCAGCAGGAGAAAAACTAAAAAAGATAGTTGAACTTCTAACTAGTAATGTACTAATGGGGGTTATAGTTGGAGCTTTAGTTACAGCTATAATACAAAGTTCAAGTGCTACGACAGTTATGGTAGTTGGATTTGTTAATGCGGGTATAATGACACTACCTCAAGCAATAGGTGTAATAATGGGAGCCAATATAGGAACAACTATAACTGCTCAATTAGTATCACTAGATTTAGTTGGGTTAGCGCCAATGGCATTAGGCGTAGGTATAATACTTTACTTATTTAGTTCTAAGCCAAAGGTTAAAACAATAGCTGAAATATTTATAGGATTTGGTATATTATTTACAGGTATGGATTTTATGAAGGAAGCTGTTGCACCTTTAAAAGAGTTTTCAGGATTTACTAATGCATTAGTATCATTTGGACATAATCCGATACTTGGTATACTTCTTGGATTTGGTATAACTGCAATAGTTCAAAGTTCTAGTGCTTCAATGGGTATGTTACTTGCACTTGCATCTGAAGGAATATTACCATTATCATCTGCTTTACCAATATTATATGGTGAAAATATCGGGACTTGCGTTACTTCATTAATATCAAGTATAGGTGCTAGTAAGAACGCTAAAAGAGCTGCTACAATGCATTTAACATTTAATGTAATAGGGACATTGGTATTTATGTTATTACTAAGTAAGCCAATAACAATGGTAGTTACACACTTAGATCCAAATGATGTGAGTAGACAAATAGCTAATGCACATACTTTATTTAATATAACTAACGTTATACTACTATTACCTTTTTCTAAGTTAATAGTAAAACTTACTATGAAGTTAGTTCCAGAGAAAGAAGATGAAATAGAAGAGAGAAAAACTGTTAAATTCTTAGATGAAAGAATATTAGAAACACCATCTATAGCTTTATCAAATACTATTAAAGAGACTTTAAGAATGGGTGAAAAAGCTAAGAAAGCTCTGATTTGTTCAATGGAAGGTGTGCTTGAAATGTCAGATGCTAAAATAAAAAAGGCATTTAATGAAGAAATAAAGATAAATGAATTACAAAAAGCTATACTAAGTTTCTTACTAAAGCTATCTAAAACAACTTTAAATGATGATTCAAGAGAAGGTGTTGACTATCTATTCAATACTGTAAATGATATAGAAAGAATAGGAGATCATGCTGAAAATATAGCTGAATTATCAGAAATAATATTAACTAAAGAATTAAAATTATCTGATGAATGTAAAGGTGAGTTAACTGAAATATACAACAAAGTATTAAGCACATATACTTATGCACTTGAATCTTTAGAATCTAATAATGTGGATTTAGCATTAAGAGTTGTCAAAATGGAAGAACAAGTTGATA
The DNA here is from genome assembly GCF_015669105.1 of Romboutsia sp. D33t1_170424_H2. Lineage (NCBI taxonomy): Bacteria > Bacillati > Bacillota > Clostridia > Peptostreptococcales > Peptostreptococcaceae > Romboutsia > Romboutsia sp. D33t1_170424_H2. The sequence goes on from NZ_JADOZQ010000008.1 coordinate 22,378, forward strand.
TAATGGAAAAAGTATGTCGTCAAAATCATATGAAAAGATTAGATGAGAGTGTATGCACAATAGATAATGGAGTTGTTTATTTAGATATAGTAAGTAATTTAGAGAGAATATCTGACCATTCAGTAAATATAGCTCAACAAGTTATAAAAGCAAACAGTAATAAAGTAGCATAAGTCAAAAGAGTTATCTCAAGTATGAGATAACTCTTTTTTTATCTTATAAATGCAAGAGCTATAAGCATTACTCCTGATAACCAAGACAAATTAATATGGCTAATCTTATTAATATGACAACCTACTATACAACCAAATAGTAAAGATAAAAATCCAATAATTAAAGATAATAATAAAACTTCTGCATAATTAATATATCCTAAACTGCTTCCAAATCCAACTGCTAAACTATCTAAAGAAAGAGCTATTGCAAGATAAAAAGCTTCTTTAGGTGTAAGCATTTTAGATTTATCATAATCTGCTTTAGTTTCATCCGCATAAATTTCAAGTACAAACTTAAAATCAAATAATTTAAATGTTAGAGGAGCTTGATTATTATATATTTTATCTATATAGCTTTTAATTATACATTCAAATAATCTAAATATGCCAAGCCCTAATAACAATAAAAAGCTTAATAAGGATGCTATATTGGCTGATAGTAAATCTTTAAACAAAGATCCCAAAAATAAAGAAATACCTAAAGTAATTGTAGATACTAATGTTATTATAGATGCCGATTTAAAAGGAATTTTAATTTTATTTGTACCATAAGCAACACTAGCTACAAATGTATCTAATGAAAGTGATAGCACCAAGAGAAGAGATTGTAGCATTGGATGACACCCCCAAAATATTTAACTAATATTAAGATATTAATTAATTCGTATTTTGTTAACTATAAAATATTATAAATGTATAATTTATTTTGATTAAATTAAATAAGGTTGTAAATAGTTAGATTTTAGTGGTAAAATATAAATACTAAAATATTAAGAGGAGTTATATAAATGAAGTGCAATAAAAAAATAATATCATTAATTATAATATCATTAATGTCATTAGGTATTGTGGCTTGCGATAAAAATGATATACAAAAAGATCAAGAAAAGGCAGTATCTAATGTTGAAGAAAAATCAGACGAATCAATAAAAGAGATAGATAATATGCTATCTGAAATAAAAAACAAATATAAAGACTCTGTAGAAGAAATTGAAGATAAGGTTTCTATAGATAAGTCAAATAATACTAATCTAGATCAAAAGAAGATATCTAATTATACTAACAAAATATTGAGTTTAGATGATATGAAATTAAGAGACATAGAAAATAAACTTACATCAATTGATGAACTTGCTAACATAGGAGATGACAAATTAAAAACTTTGATAGGTAAATACAAAAATAATTTATCTGAAAATTTAGATGATTTTATAAAAGATATTAATTTAAGTAATTATTTAGATAAAGAAAAAGAATTACAAAGTGATATTAACTCTATACAATCTAAAATAGAAAATACTAAAGAAAACCTAACAAATGTAGCGAATGATAAAGTAAATAAAATTTCTGATAGCATAAGTAATATAATCAACTAATTTGATACAAATTATTTCATATAATATAAATTTAACAATATATGGTATAATACATATATAGTTTTTTATAATATATGGAGATGATAAAAATGCATAAAGAAATTACAAACCCAATGGCTGATATTTTTAAATATCTAGCAATATCTATACTATTTATGTTTATAGGGTTTGTATTTGGGCAAGCTTTTATTCCTATAAGTGTTGTTCAAGTAGCAAATTTAATATTACCATTTTTAATAATAGGTTTACTTATAATGGCAATATTATCTAAGAAAAGTATAATACCTAGAAGTTTTTCTATGAACTATGTTTACTTATTTACATTTATAGATGGTATACTTTTATATCCACTATTATCTTTTTACTTACAAAGTTTAGGAACATCTATAGTAATTAATGCTTTACTTGGAACTTGTATATTATTTGGTATACTAGCCTTTATATCTTATAGAAAGAAAGCTGGGCATTACCTAGGTATAGGATCTATATTATTTGCAGGTCTTATATCACTTTTACTTCTATGTATAATAAATATATTTATAGGTTCACAGACATTAAATATATTATATAGTGTTCTGGGTATATTAATATTCTCAGGATATATATTATATGATATAAGTCTAATAAAATATGACATAGAATCAGGAAACATAATAAGTAAGAATGATTTATCTATACATGTATTAAATCTTTATCTAGATTTTGTAAATATCTTACTAGATTTATTAAATTTAATATATGAATTCAAAGATTAATAAATAAAAAGACTAGATTATACTAATTAGTATAATCTAGTCTTTTTATTTATCCTTAAATCCTTATATATTTGCAATAATTTAATTCTAAATAACCTTCATATAATTATTAAATATAGGAATACTATTATTATATAACTCAGGAGGAAACTATGGGAAAATATAAATTAGACTATTTCGCTAAATATTATTTCTTTGAAGAAGAAGACTTTCTAAAAGAGGAAGAGGGAGAGTATATATTAAATAGAATAAAGGAAAGCAATAGATTTGATTATAAGGGATATTCTTATAAATATACTAAATATAATAATATATCTAAGGGTTGTACTCAAAAAAATGTAGATGTGGAAATTCCTAAGGAAAGTATAGATATAATATTAAACGGAGATAGAGTACACCTTGATTTAATATACAAATTTTACACAAAGAAATTAGAGGATCATATTAGAATAACTACTAGAATAAGTGAAAAAACAAAAGAGGTTTCTTGTCTTTTATATATAGATTATATTCAGGCTAATGATTTTATAAAGGAATTAGAAAACATTAAAAAATTACAAGAATATAATATGAAAAGCTAAAGTAAAAGCACCTATTCCAATGAATTGTAATAGGTGCTTTTACTTTTATATATTTTATATTGACAAATAAGATAAAAAACTATTGACAAAGTATTTTTATAGGAGTATATTGTAGTTAATAAATTATTAGCACTCAACTCAATAGAGTGCTAATAAGAAAATTCTAAATAAAATAAATAATTAAGATTTTACTGAAAATAATATATATTATGATAGTGGAGGGATACATATGGATATAGAAAGAATGACTGTAAGGGTACAAAAAGCTTTAAATGAAGCTTATAATATAGGTGTTAAAAACCATAATCAACAAATAGATGTTATACACTTATTAAGTGCATTAGTCAATCAAGAAGATGGACTTATACCTAATATATTAGAAAAAATGGGTGTATCAGTAGATTCAGTAAAAAATAGTATAGATATGGAACTGAGCAAATTACCTCAAATTCATGGAGAAGGTATAAGTTCACAAGGTGTTACAGCTACAAGAAGAATAAATGAAATTTTAATAAAAGCAGAAGAAATATCTAAAGAATTTAAAGATTCTTATATAAGTGTAGAACATGTAATGCTTGCTATGATAGATATGGAAGGTAATACACCAGTAGGAAAAGTATTAAGACAATACAATATAAATAAAAGTAATTTCTTAGAAGTACTATCACAAGTTCGTGGAAGTCAAAGAGTAGAAACTCAAGATCCTGAAGGCACTTATGAAGCACTAACTAGATATGGAACTAATTTAGTAGATTTAGCTAAGAAAAATAAATTAGATCCAGTTATAGGTCGTGACGAAGAAATAAGAAGAGTTATAAGAATATTATCAAGAAGAACTAAAAATAATCCAGTACTTATAGGTGAACCTGGTGTTGGTAAAACTGCAATAGTTGAAGGATTAGCAGAAAGAATAGTTCGTGGAGATGTACCAGAAGGACTTAAGGATAAAGTTATTTATGCACTAGATATGGGTTCATTAATAGCAGGTGCAAAATATAGAGGGGAATTTGAAGAAAGATTAAAAGCAGTACTTAAAGAAGTTCAATCTTCAGAAGGAAAAATAATACTATTTATAGATGAGATACACACAATAGTAGGTGCTGGTAAAACTGATGGAGCAATGGATGCTGGTAACCTAATAAAACCAATGTTAGCTCGTGGAGAACTTAATTGTATAGGTGCTACTACATTTGATGAATATAGACAATATATAGAAAAAGATAAAGCACTTGAAAGACGTTTCCAACCAGTTATAGCAGAGGAACCAAGTGTATCAGATACTATATCTATACTTCGTGGGCTTAAAGAAAGATTTGAAATACATCATGGTATAAGAATACATGATAACGCAATAGTAGCTGCTGCTAAATTATCAGATAGATATATACAAGATAGATACCTTCCTGATAAAGCAATAGACTTAATAGATGAAGCTGGTGCTATGATTAGAAGTGAGATAGATTCTTTACCAACAGAACTAGACACTGTAAGAAGAAGAATATTTACGCTTGAAACTGAAAAAGAAGCACTTCTTAAGGAAAATGATGAAAAAAGTAAAAATAGATTAGAAAATCTAGGAAAAGAGTTAGCAGAGTTAAAATCTAAGAATGATGAAATGACTGCTAAATATGAAAATGAGAAAAAACAAATACTTGATATAAGAAATTTAAAAGAGGAATTAGATAAGGCTAAAGGCGATGTTGAAAGATATGAAAGAGAATATGACTTTAACAAAGCAGCAGAATTAAAATATGGTATAATACCAAAGTTAGAAGAACAAATACAAAATCATGAAGAAAAAATGGCATCAAGTTATGAAAATGCATTATTAAAAGAAGAAGTAACAGAAAATGAAATATCTCAAATAGTAGCTAAATGGACTGGCATACCTGTAACTAAATTAGTAGAAGGTGAAAGAGAAAAGCTTCTTAAGTTAGAAGATGATCTTCACAAAAGAGTTATAGGACAAGATGAAGCAGTAACAGCAGTATCTAATGCAGTAATAAGAGCTCGTGCAGGACTTAAAGATGAGAAAAAACCAATAGGTTCATTCATATTCTTAGGGCCAACAGGAGTTGGTAAAACAGAGCTTGCTAAAACTTTAGCTAACAACTTATTTGATAGTGAAGACAACATTATAAGAATAGATATGAGTGAGTACATGGAAAAACATGCAGTATCTAGACTTATAGGACCTCCTCCAGGTTATGTAGGATATGAAGAAGGAGGTCAATTAACAGAAGCTGTTAGAAGACACCCATACTCTGTAATACTATTTGATGAAATAGAAAAAGCACATGAAGATGTATTTAATATATTCCTTCAGATATTAGATGATGGTAGACTTACTGATAATAAAGGTAAAACAGTAGACTTTAAAAATACACTTATAATAATGACATCAAACATAGGTAGTCATCATCTATTAGAAGCTGGTGAAAACATAGATGAATTTACAAAAGATATGGTTATGAATGAAATGAAACATAGATTTAAGCCAGAATTCTTAAATAGAGTTGATGATATAATAATGTTTAAGCCACTTAGTTTAGAAGGAATCAAAAAAATAATAGATATATTTGTAGATGCATTAAGAAAAAGACTTAGTGAAAAAAATATAGATATAAAAATAACTGATGGTGCTAAAGAAGTTATGGCAAAAGAAGGGTACGATCCAGTATATGGTGCTAGACCACTTAAGAGATATATATCAAATACATTAGAAACAAAAATAGCTAGAAAAATAATCTCTGGAGAAGTTTATAGCGGATGTACTGTAGTTATAGATGCCGATGGAGAAAATATAGAGGTATCTACTAAAAACTAGTTAAATAAAATTGAAACCGCAAAAATAAAAGACTTAATAAGTTATAACTTATTAAGTCTTTTATTTTTATGTAAATGATAGTTTTAACCAATAGTTAAAAAATTTAATCAGAAGTTAATTATACGTCCATTGTTAACATACAAAACTTAATTTATACTATAAATATAACACATAAAAGGAGTAAATTAATGGAGAAAATAAAAATAGGGGAAAATATTAAGTTATTAAGAAGAAAGAAAAATATTACTCAAGAACAATTAGCAAGTATTATTGGAGTATCAATACCAGCAGTATCTAAGTGGGAAAAGGGTGTAAGTTTTCCGGATATAACATATCTTCCTGTACTAGCAAATTACTTTGAAGTAAGTATTGATGATTTGTTAAATTATAGAAAAGAACTTGATGAAAATGATATCGCAAAAATAATTAAAGAGTGTGAAGAATTAATATCTATAAATTCAATAGAAGAGTCTATTAAACTATGTGAAAGTTATATGAAAAATTATCCATCTAATTACAAACTTAAATTTAAACTAACTCATATTTATTCTCTTGCTATGATAAAAGAAACAGATTTAAATAAAGAAGATATAACAAATAGAATAATAGAAATTTTAGAAGATATAGTAGATAATACAAATGATATAGAGTTAAAAGAATATTCTCTTATGCAATTAAGCAGTAACTATATGATAGTAGATAAAAATGATAAGGCTGAAGAAGTTTTAAAAAAAATATACAAACCAAATTGCAATCCAGATGTAATGCTACCTCTTATATATATGCAACAGGATAAAATAAATGAAGCAAGAAAACTTATGCAACAAAATTTAAATACTTCAATTGGAGAAGCTATAACGTCTTGCATGGGACTAGCCATTTCTTACTATAGTTACAAAGATGATATGGACGAGAATAGTATAGATTACTCTAAAGCTAGTATGTATTATCAATTAGCTATCGATATTGACAAGTTAGTATATGATGGAAATCAAATGGGTTCATTTTTAAATTCAAACTTAGCACATATTAATTTAAAAAAAGGAGATATAAAAGCTTCATTAATGTACTTAAATAGATTGGTAGATAGTTTAGAATATTTGGGTACAGATATACCTAGGCAACTTAATCAAATAGCATACTTTGACAATCTTGATGATATAAAGAAAGAGGAGTCAGTAAATGTAGATGTACTACAAATACTAATAGATTCACTAAATACAACATTTATCAGTTTAAAAGGAAATAAAGAGTTTGAAGATATAATATCTAGAATAGTAAATTTAAGAAAATTAGTTAATAAAGATAATAAATAATATAATATTTATTATATACAAGTTAATATTAAATGCCTTTGAAAAGAAAGTAAATTATAACTAATAAGTAATAATGGTACATAGGAGGAATAAATGGAAAATATTAATTTAAACATCAATATCCTAGAATTTATATTTGGTTTTATAGCTCTATTATTAATCCTTTTCTCTATAGAACTATACTTTAAGATAAAGAAAGATAAGACAATAAAAAAAGATATATTAAAAAAATATGGTAAAGAATTAGATATAGAAGATATTAACTATAAAATGGATAGTGTCTCTAGTTACTTTAAAAATATTAATGAAAAAGAATTTATAGATGATATAACATGGAATGATTTAAGCATGGATGACATATACAAAAAAATAAATAATACTCAAAGTACATCAGGAAGAGAAGTTTTATATAATATTCTAAGAATACCTTTATACGAAAAAGAAGAACTTATAAAAAGAGACAACTTAATAGAATATTTTATGAAAAATCCAGATAAAAGATTTGAAGTACAATATATATTAGCAAAATTAGGAATAAGCAATGATTTATATACTACAAATTGTTTAATTAATAAAAGTGATAATAGCAAAAGTAGGTTACTAAGGTATACTATATTATCATACATACCAATAATAAGCTTAACACTAATATTTTTTAATAGGTATTTTATACTACTTTTAATAGCATCTGCTACATACAATGTATTTATAAGTCAAAGAAATGAAAGATACAATTATAATGTAGACGGTTTTACATATATGATATCTTTAATAAATGCAACTAAAAAAATAACAAATTTAAATATAAATGAAATAAATGATAACTTAAAAGATATATCAAGAAACTTAGATAATATTAAACATATTAGAAAAAAATCGCTAGGCGCAGATAGTAATGCAATGATGGATGATATGAAAATATTTAGTGAATATATGAACTTAATATTTTTAAAAGAGCTTAAGAGATATGAAAAAGTCAAAAGTACTGTTATAAAAAATGCAGATGACTTTAAAGCTATATATGATTATGTAGGGACTATAGATGCTCTTATAGCAATTGCGTCATTTAGAGATAGTCTAGATTATTATTCTAAACCAAATCTTGAAATTAGCACAAGTAAATACAATAACCATATAAATTTTGTTGATATATATCATCCACTTATAAAAAAACCTGTATCTAACTCTGCTAACTTTGATAAAAATGTGTTAATCACAGGTTCAAACGCGTCAGGAAAATCAACTTTTATAAAGACTATAGCAATAAATGCAATACTTGCCAAACTATATATACAACTACTTCAAGGGAGTACAACTCATCATATTTTAACATATATACATCAATGGCTTTAAAGGACGATATATTTAGCAATGAAAGTTATTATATAGTAGAAATAAAATCTCTAAAGAGGATAATAGACAACTCTAAGAAAGATATACCATGCTTATGCTTTGTAGATGAAATATTAAGAGGAACTAATACCATAGAGCGTATAGCTTCTTCTTGTGAAGTACTATCAGCTCTTTATAAAAGTAACACTTTGTGCTTTGCGGCAACTCACGATATAGAACTTACTCATATACTTGAAGATAAATTTGAAAATTATCACTTTGAAGAAACTATAACAAATAAAGATATAAAATTTGACTATAAATTGCATAAGGGAAGATCAGAAACCAGAAATGCTATAAGACTTCTTGAATTTATGGGCTATGATAAAAATATTGTAATTAAAGCAGATGAAAAAGCTAAGAACTTTTTATTAAGTGGAAAGTGGTAAATAATATTATAGTTATACACGAAAAAATAAACATAGCAAAGCTATAACTTTGCTATGTTATTTAATTTGTCAAAATCTAATATACTAATTTTACCTCTACTTGAAATAAGTATACCTTTATTCTTAAAATCAGTAAGTATACGACTTACAACCTCCCTACTAGTTCCAAGCTCCTGTGCTATTTTTTCCTGAGTTAAATATAAGTACTTGCTGCTATTATCTTTTTGAGAAATTAATAATAAATATTTTGCTATTCTAATATCTACACTTTCAAAAGCTAATTCCTCTAATACTTTTAATACATTGTTAAATTTAGTATAAAGATTTTCAAATATATACTTTTGAAATTCTAATGTATTATAAATATACTTATTAAATATAGAACTTGGTATAAAAGTAATAACTGTTGGTTCTATAACTTCTGCAAATGCTGGAAAATGTTTATTAGTTAGCATACAAGACATAGAAAGATAACAAGTATCACCCTTCTCTAATTTATAAAGTGTCACCTCTCTACCTTTATCCGATAATTTATACACTCTTATAGATCCGCTTATTATAAGAGAGAAACCTAAGCAAGAAGAGCTTTCATATATTAATGTATAATCACTATCAAATTCTCTAATTATTAAAGAATTTTTTATAATTGATTTAGTTTCTTCATCTAATGTATTTAAAAATGGATATATATATATTAATTCATTCCAATGATTCATTAAATACCTCCAAGTAAATTTACTCATATTAAAAATATATCAAATTTATATATAATATACTACTATAAGTTAATTATACTTAATCTTAATACAGATAAAAAATAGTTTTTAGTGCATAAAGTAAATATTAAGATAGATTAATATTAGTTTGATAATTCCTGTAAAAAACAAAATTCAATTATTAAAATTATATTTTAAGTTATCATATATGAAAAAAATATTCTCATAAAAAACAAAATAAGGAGATAATTGTAGATAGAAGCACTTATATTTTGATTATGGCATTTTTAGTAGGCGTTAAACTTATATATGAGATAATACTTTAATAATATAACAAAATTAAATTACTATATTTAATACATATTTGTATTATTATAAACTTTTGCAAAATAAAAGGTGCCTAAATTTATTTGAATTTAGGCACCCTTTACTTTAATGATAGTCCTTATCTATTATTATTTTACATTTATAATGAGGATGTATTTTTTTAACTTCATCTTTTATATATTTTATTATTTCGTCATCAGATGTATCTTTATCATGGGAAGTTACCACATCAAATACTAAAGTTTTTACATCATCATTACCAATAATTCTAAAATCATGCATAGATTTAATATCTTTATGTTTTTTTAATATCTCATTAAGCTCATTTCTTGTTTTAACTATTTCACTATCTTTCATACATATAGGATCCATGTGAATAACTAAATGGATATTAAGTTCCTTAGATATATCATATTCGGCATTATCTATAATATTATGTATGGTCATAATATCTATAGTAGCAGGAATTTCAACATGTACAGATGCTATACGTCTTCCAACACCATAGTTATGAATTATTAAGTCGTGTACTCCTGATATATAGTCGTAAGATAATAATTTTTCATTTATAGCTTTAACTAAATGTGGATCTGGAGCTTCTCCAAGTAAAGGACTTATAGTTTCCTTGACTAACGTAAATCCTGCATAGATTATAGCTAGAGAAACTAAAACACCTATATAACCATCTATCGGAAAAGATATATACTTTGATGCTAGATAAGATAATACAACACAACTTGAAGTAAATACATCACCAAGTGCATCTGCTGCAGATGCTTTAAGTGCAGATGAGTCAATTTTTTGCCCAATATACTTATTAAATCTACTTAGCCAAAGTTTTATTGCAATTGATATAATTAATAATATAAATGGTACAAATTCAAATACTACAACTTCTGGGTTTAGTATTCTTTGTATAGAAGTTTTCGTAAAGCTTACACCAACAAACATAACCATAAATGCAACTATTAAGGCTGATATATACTCTATTCGTCCATGCCCAAAGGGATGCTCTTTATCTGGAGGCATACTAGCTAACTTAAATCCTACTATAGTTATAATAGAAGATGCCATATCAGAGAAATTGTTAAAAGCATCAGCTGTTATTGCTATACTAGCTGTTATAAATCCTACTGAAAATTTAATTATAAACAGTAGTAAATTTAAAACTATACCAACAATCCCAGCTAAGTAACCATATCTATTCCTAACACTTTCATTATTAATATCCTCACTATTTTTAATGAAAGATTTAACTAAAAAATTAGAAATCATAAAATACTCCTTCCTTAATCTAATTCTTAATATAATTGTTTGCAAATTACAATTATATAGTCTAATGTAATATTGATTAGTAAATGGTAAATAGCTACAATAATTTATTCCCAAAATTTACAGTAATAATCATATATTCATAATTATACATAATAACTCTCTATTTATAAACCAAATATTAATATATAAATTATTAATTTAGTATAATTAAAAATAAATCAATATTGTAAACTATTTATCGGTTTTTATTAAATAGTATGTACTTTTTAATGAATTTGATAAAAAATATATTGACCCTTTTGTTACACAAGAGTTTATAATTTTAAAAGAAAGAAAGTGAAAAGGAGTGATATTATGATAAGTGAGTTTTTAAAATATGCAATCCCTTCTGCCTTCGCTATGCTTGTATCGGCATTATACACTATAATAGATGGAATTTTTGTTGGGCAAGGTGTAGGAGATAACGCGTTAGCAGCAGTCAATATAGTACTGCCATTTACAGTAATGTTAGTTGGTATAGCTAATATGATGGCTGTAGGGGGAGGAGCTTTAATCTCTAAAAATATAGGAGCTAAAAATATTGAAAAAGCAGTAAATATATTTAGACAGGTATGTAAATTCTTACTTATAGTAACTGTATTTATAAGTTTAGTATGTGTTATATTTGCAAAGCCTATAGTAAAAATGCTAGGAGCGACGGAAGCTCTTGAAACATTGGCAGTTGACTATTTAAAATACTATGCAATATTTTGTATTCCTAACCTAGTAGGATTAGCACTTAACAGTTTCGTAAGAAATGACGGAAAACCAAAATTAGCAATGTATTCCATAATAGCAGGTGCTATAACTAATATAATATTAGATTATGTATTCATATTCCCATTTGGACTTGGAATAAAAGGTGCAGCTATAGCAACAGGACTTGGACAGATAGTAACAGTAGCTATAATGCTTCCTCATTTTATACAGAAAAAAGGTTGTTTAACTTTTGGGAAAGTAAAAATAGAAAAAGAAGTTATAAGTGATTTATTAAAGATAGGGTTTCCTTCTTTCTTATCTCAAATAAGTTTCTCTTTTATAGTGCTTGTTCATAATTTGACATTAGTAAATGTTATGGGAGAAATAGGAGTATCGGCATATAGTATATTAAATTATATTGGAACTAATATATATATGGTACTATTTGGATTGACATTAGGAGCACAACCTCTTATTAGTTATAACTTTGGGAGAAAAGATAAAGATAAGGTGTTAAAATATTACAAAATTAATTCTATGGCATCTATAGTTACAACAGCTGTATTTGTAGTAATATGTTATGTATTTGGAAAACAAATAATAGGAATTTTTACAAATGATAAACAAATATTAGAAATAGCATATTTTGCTGTTAAGCTAGGAACTTTAAGTTATTTCATGGTTGGGTTAAATATAGGAACAATAGTGTTTTACCAAGCTATAGAAATGCCAAAGTTATCTACTTTAATATGTTTATTTAGATCTGTTATATTCTTACCGATATCTTTATTTGTACTATCTAAAGTATTCGGTGCAGATGGTATATGGGCAGGTACATTAGTATCTGAATCATTAACATTTATAGCAATAAACTTAATAGCTAATATAAAAACTTCAACAACTAAATCAATAAATAAACTTGTAGAAACTGCACAGTAAAAAGTAAAGCTATGAACAATAGAGTAAAATCTTTATTGTTCATAGCTTTTTATTATTTTTGTAAATTAAAAATGTATAGTTTATTTTAATGTTAATTTTATTTTTGAAACTGTTCTTTTATTAGATTTATTTTATAAAAGCATGTTATCTCTTTAAGTATATGGTCATTTAGCATATACTATAAAAAGATATAAATTTAGAGGTGATTAAATGGAAAAATACTTTTCAATAGGAGAAATGGCTAAATTAAATAATATATCCATAGAAACATTAAGACATTACGATCGATATAATTTATTAAACCCAGATTATATAAATGAAAAAACAGGATATAGATATTATTCTATAAAAAGTTTTATGAAGCTTGATATTATAAAAAAATGTAAAGCAATAGGTCTATCCTTAGATGAAATAAAGGATGTAATGAATGACTATGATTCATTAGGATCTATACTAAAAACACTTGAAAAACAAAAGGATCTTGTAAACAAAAAGCTACATGAGTTAAATACTATAAAGGAAAGTATAGAACACCTTGAAAATGATATAAAAGACTCGCTTGCTATTGGACTTAATAATGTATTCATAAAATATAATGAAGAAAGAAAAATGATAAAATATAATTACTCTGGAAGGTATACAGAAGAATTTGAAATGAATCTTAGAAAAAGTCTAGTAGAAATAGAAGAAATGTATAATACATTTAATTATCAAATAGTTTTTTCAACATCTTACAATGACTTAATAAATAAAGATAAATTAACTTATACAAGAACTATGATAAAAACAGAAGATGTATTAAATACAGATGAGAGAATAATAATCCTACCTAAAGGAAACTACCTTACAATGTATTTTGATGATACCTTTTATGATATTAAAAAATACTATAATTTAATAATAAACTATATAAAGGAAAAAAATGTAAAAGTTATTGGAGATTTCCATGAAATATATATAATAACAAGAGCAAATAGTAGTGGTGAAATAAAAGCACTAGCACAAATAGAGATACTTATTGAAAATAATATTTAGGGAATAGTTAAAAGGATATATCTTTTTAATAAATTATATTTATGGTATAATAAAAATTTAGTAAAAGATAAAAATAACTATATACAACATAGGAGGCAACAGATGGCTAATACATTTTATATAGTAAGACATGGACAAACCAATTGGAACATATTAGGTAAAACGCAAGGGCATGGAAACTCTGATTTAACAGCTAAGGGAGAAGAACAAGCAATTTGTCTTGGTGAAGCTTTAAAAGAGTACCCAATAGATTACATATACAGTAGTGATTTAGGAAGGGCGCTACAAACTGCTAATCTTATAGGAGAAAAAATAGGTGTTAAGGTAAAAGAAACACCTGCACTTAGAGAAATGGGATTTGGTGTTTGGGAAGGTCTTTTAATAGATGAAATTAAAAAAGATTATTTAGAAACTTATAATACTTGGAGAAATGAACCTCATCTAGTAAATATAGAAGGTGGAGAAACTCTTCATTTAATAAAGGATAGATTAGAAGTATTTATAAAAGAATTAAATGAGAAATATAATGACAAACATATATTATTAGTCAGTCATTCTGTAACTGTTAGAGTATTACTATTATCATTTTTAAACTCAGGTATGGAAAATATATACAGAATAAAGCAAGATAATACGGCTTTAAACATAGTAGAATATAGAGATTATGGCCCAGTAATAATAAAAATGAATGATACTAATCATATAAAAAACAATGAAAAGATAAACAACTCTGCATTAGAATAGGAGATATTTATGTCAAAAGTAATAGTAGTTGGTGGTGGTCCATCAGGTATGATGGCAGCTATTACAGCTTCAAAAAATAATAATGAAGTTATACTTATAGAAAGAAATGAAGAATTAGGAAAAAAGCTTAGAGTCACGGGCGGAGGAAGATGTAATCTTACTAATTATAGAGATATAGAAGATTTCTTTGATAAGATAGTAACTAACAAAAAATTTTTATATAGTAGTTTTTATACATTTACTAATCATAGCTTATTGGGGTATTTTAAAAGTAATGGATTAGAATATATAATAGAAGATTTTAATGATCATAAGGTATATACTAAATCAGGTAGATCAGAAGAAGTTATAGATATCCTAAAAAATGACTTAAAAGATAACAGTGTTAAAGTTATATATAATAAACAAGTTATAGATATAATAGTAGAAAATGATGCAGTTTCTGGTGTAATACTTAATGATGGTCAAAATATAAAGGGAGATAAGGTTATAATATCAACTGGAGGGAAAAGCTACCCTCATACAGGTTCGGATGGATCAATGTATGATATATTAGTTAAACATAATCACACATTGAAAAAAATATATCCAGCACTTACTCCACTTACTATAAAGGAGCATTGGATAAAAAATTTACAAGGTGTATCTATACAAAATGTAGAAATATCTTGTAAGATAAGAAATAAAAAGATATATCAAGTGGGAGATATATTATTTGCACACTTTGGCCTAACAGGTCCTTGTGTACTTAAACTATCTTCTTATATAAATAAATATGTAGAAGATAACTTAATAGAACTTAACATAGACTTCTTGCCAAATACTAGTTCAGATGAAATATCTAAAATAATAAGAGAGAATCCTAATAAAAATATAATAAATAATTTAAGAAGATTACTTCCACAAAACTTTTTAAAAGAAGTGCTTAAGATTCTTAATTTAACTGATAAAAAAGCAAATGAATTAACAAAAACAGATGAAGAGAAAATAATAAGCTATATAAAATCTATGAAACTTACTTGTAATGGTACTAAAGGAATAAAAACATCGCAAGTAACAAGTGGTGGAATATCAGTTAAAGAGATAAACTCTTCAACTATGGAATCAAAAATAATAAAAAATTTATATCTTACAGGGGAATTAATAGATATAGATGCAGAAACAGGGGGCTATAATTTACAAATAGCCTTTTCAACGGGATATTTAGCGGGAATAAGTGTATAGGTGATTAATATGAAAACATTAGCGATAAGAGGTGCAACAACGGTTGTTTCTAATACTAAAGCAGATATACTTGATGAAACTGCAAAGTTAGTACAAACTATAATAATAGAAAATGCATTAGATATTGATGATATAATAAGTATGTGTTTTACAATGACAAATGACTTAGATAAAGTATATCCATCAGTAGCAGTTAGGGATATATTAGATATAACAGATATTCCTATGCTTAACTTTGAAGAAAAATATATAGATGGAAGTCTTAAAATGTGCATAAGAATTATGATGCATGTAAATACAGACAAATCTAAAAAAGATATAAAACATATATATTTAAACAATGCTAAAGACTTAAGAAAAGATCTAATAACAAATATATACAAATAAATTTTATTAGATAATAGATAAAAAGTTAGGAGAAACAATTATGAGAAATTTAGTAATAGCAGTAGATGGTCCTGCAGGAGCAGGTAAAAGTACAATAGCTAAAATAATAGCAAATAGGTTAAATATAAACTATATAGATACAGGTGCAATGTACAGAGCAATAACTTACAAGTGTTTAAAAAATAATATAGATATAAATAACGAAGAAGAAGTAGTTAAGCTAGCCAAGGACACAGATATAGATTTTAGAGATAATAATATATATATAGATGGAAATATATTAAAAGAAGAAATAAGAACTATGGAAGTTAGTAATAATGTGTCTAATGTAGCTAAAATAAAAGAAGTTAGATATTTAATGGTAGATGTTCAAAGAGAAATAGGAAAAAGAAATTCTGTTATATTAGATGGAAGAGATATAGGTTCATATGTATTCCCTAATGCAGATTATAAATTCTATCTAGTAGCAACTCCAGAAGAAAGAGGTCAAAGACGTTTCAAGGAATTAAAAGAAAAAGGATATGAAACAACTCTTGAAGAAATAATTAAAGATATAATTAAGAGAGATGAAATAGATTCAAATCGAGAATTTGCGCCACTTGTTAAGGCTGATGATGCTATAGAAATAGATACAACTGGAAAAACTATAGATGATGTTGTTGAAAGTGTAATATCTAAAATAAATTTATAATAAGTTTAGTTTTGAAGGGAGATAGATGTGAGTTTTTATAATTTTGCAACAAAAGTTCTTTTAATGTTTTCAAAAACATTTTATAAATTTGAAGTAATAGGAAAAGAGAATATTCCAAATGAAGGAAATATAATAATAGCTTGTAATCATAAATCAAACTTAGATCCTATATTTATAGCATCAGCAATACAAAATAGAGAAATAGCAGCTATTGCTAAGAAGGAATTATTTAAATCAAAACCGCTGGCATTTATTTTAAATAAATTAAATGTTATACCGATAAATAGAGATAAGCCTGACGTGTCAACCATAAAAAATATTTTAAGATCTATAAAAGATGGGTATATATTAGGTATATTCCCAGAAGGAACAAGAGTTAAAGAACCAGGATTTGGACAGGCCAAAGGTGGGCTTACAGTATTTGCCGTAAAAGGAAAGGCTGATGTTGTTCCTATATCTATAATAAGTAATTATAAGTTTTTTAATAGAGTTACAGTATATATAGATAAGCCTATATCATTTAAAGAATACTATGGTAAAAAGCTTACTACTGAGGATAATGAAAGATTAGCTCAAAATGTATTAGAAGTTATTAAAGAAAATTATTATATACATTCAAAATAATTATTTTAATATAGGGAGAATGATATGAACGTAAAAATAGCTAAAGAAGCAGGATTTTGTTTTGGTGTAAAAAGAGCTATGAAAATGGCTTGGAATGAATTAGAAAAAAATAGTGGTGGCATATATGCACTAGGTCCACTTATACATAATAAACAAGCAGTTAAAAAGTATGAAAATAAAGGACTTTTAACTATTGATGATATAAACTCTGTTCCAAATTCAAAACATATGATAATAAGATCTCATGGAGTAAGTGAAGATGTATATATAGAAGCGAGAGAAAAAGATATAAGCATAATAGATACAACTTGCCCGTTTGTAAAAAAGATTCATAGAAAAGCTAAATCTTACTATGATAAAGGGTATCAGATAATAGTTATAGGAGACTATAAACATCCAGAAGTCATCGGTATAAATGGATGGTGTAAAAATAATGCTATAATAATAAAAACACTAGATTATGCAAAAAATTTAGAATTTGATAAAACTAAGAAATATTGTGTAGTAGCTCAAACTACAATAAATATAGAATTATATAAAGAGATAACAGATTACTTAGAATCTATTTTAGATAATGTAGTATTAAATAATACTATATGCTCAGCTACAAAAGTAAGACAAGAAGCTGCTAGAGAATTATCAAATGAAGTAGATTGTGTAGTTGTAATAGGTGGAAAACATAGTTCAAACACTCAAAAACTAGTTAATATATGCAAAGAGTATGTAGATACATATGCAATAGAAACAAAGGAAGAATTAGATATAGATACATTAAAAAAATATGAAAATATTGGAATAACAGCTGGTGCATCAACACCAGATTGGATAATAGAAGATGTTGTTACATTTATAAAATCATTATAAGAAGTAAATTACTACTCAAAGCTTAGATTAAATATCTAAGCTTTTTATTTGTATAAAAATAATAATATGGATTTAATGCTTATAATATAGTAAACTAAAACAAAAAAGTAACATACAATTGTTAATTATAGAATAATTTATATAAGTAATAGTTATTTAAATAACGATATTTATAATAATATATAGATAACTATAGCTAAATAAGATAATACTAATATTAATAATTATGTTTTTTTATATAAAGCTTTGGGTATATATATAGTATGTTAAAAATATATCAATATGGAGGTATAAATAATGAAAGTTATAGTTGTAGGATGCACTCATGCAGGAACAGCTGCAGTTATTAATATAAAAGAAAAATATCCAGAAAGTGAAATAGTAGTATATGAAAAAAATGATAATATATCATTTTTATCATGTGGTATAGCATTAAGTATTTCAAAAGTTGTAACTGAGCCAGAAAAGCTTTTTTATAACTCTCCTAAAGGTTTAGAAGATTTAGGAATCAAAGCAAATATGAAACATAAAGTTTTAGATATAGATTTTATTAATAAAAAAGTTAAGGTAAAAAACTTAATGGATAATGAAATATTAGAGGACACTTACGATAAGTTAATATTAACACTAGGCTCATGGCCAATAGTCCCTAGATTTGAAGGAGGAGAGTTAGAAAATATAGTATTATGCAAAAACTACGACCATGCAAAAACTATAATAAATAAAAGTAAAGATGCAAAAAATGTAGTTGTAATAGGTGCGGGTTATATAGGTGTAGAACTAGCTGAAGCCTTCAAAATTCAAGGCAAAAATACTATATTAATAGATGCAGAAGATAGGATAATGTCTAAATATTTAGATTCTGAATTTACAGATATAGCAGAAAAAACTTTTACAGAAAAAGGTGTAAGGTTAGAGCTAGGTCAAAAGGTCGAAAAATTTGAAGGTAAAGATGGTAAGGTAAGTAAGGTTATAACAAATAAAAGCAAATTTGAAGCAGACTTAGTTGTACTTTGTATTGGGTTTAAACCTAATACTCACTTACTTAAAGATAAAATAGATATGTTACCTAATGGAGCTATAATGATAGATGAGTATATGAGAACAAGTGCTAAAGATGTTTTTGCAGCAGGAGATTGTTGCGTAGTTAAATATAATCCAGCTAAAGATACTAGATATATACCACTTGCTACGAATGCAGTTAGAATGGGAACTTTAATAGCTAAAAACTTAGTTGAACCAAAATTAAAATATCTCGGAACACAAGGAACTTCAGGAATAAAGATATATGATTTATCAATAGCATCAACCGGACTTACAGAAGAAATGGCAAATAAAACAACTAAATTTAATGTAGGCTCAGTGATAGTTAAAGATAATTATAGACCTGAATTTATGCCAACATTTGAGGAAGTAATCTTAAAATTGGTATTTGATAAAGATAATCATAAAATTTTAGGTGGCCAAATTATATCTAAAGTAGATTTAACTCAATTTATGAACACATTATCTGTAGTTATACAAAATGAAATGACTTTGGAAGAATTGGCTGTAACAGACTTTTTCTTCCAACCTCACTTTAATAAACCTTGGAGTTTGTTAAATATAGCTGCACTTGAAGCTATAAAATAGAAATTAGAATAAGTATTATAAAAATATAATAGCATATAATATATAAAAAGACATGAATTAAACTTCATGTCTTTTTATATATTTAGAAGAAAAATTCAAGGATGGTATATAAATGAACTTAAAATCCATAAAACTTAAATTATTTAATATAGGCAAAACTATAACTAATAGCTATATAAAAGATAATAATATAAAGGGGAAAATTATTAGATATGGTAATAATAAAAGACAATATTATAAGGTATACACTCCTTATAGCAGTAATTTAAAGTCAACTATATTTTTTATACATGGTGGAGGTTGGTGGCATGGAAATCCATCACTTTATAGTGGTGTAGGGAAATTTTTTTATAAATTAGGATATCAAACTGTATTATGTGGATATAGGCTAGTTCCTTTTCATAGATATCCAACTCAGATAGATGATGTATTTAAAGCTTTAAAACACTATATAGAATGTAATAAAGAAATAAATAGTATAGTAATTGCAGGATATTCGGCAGGTGGAGAATTAGCTTCTCGTTTAGTGTTCGACCATGATAGACAGTTAAAATATAATATTAATAAAGATTTATTAAAGGGTTTTATATCATTGTCTGGAGTGCTTGATTTTTCAAAATGTACTTCTATATACTCTAAAATATTGGTGAACAATTATGTATATAAAAGTAATATTAAAAAAGCAAATCCTATAAGCCTTTTAAACAAAGAAGTTAATTTACCTATACTGTGTATTCATGGAGAAAGTGATTCTTTAATTAATGTTAATACTTCTATATCTTTTATTAAAAAAGTAAATAATCTAGATGAAAATACTATACTTAAAACAATAAAAAGAGCAGAACACGAAGATACAATAGATATAGTAAGAGGAGATGGAAATAAATATTCTGAATATATATTAAGATTTATAAAGGAAATAGATGATATAAAGAAAATAGATATATAGATACATTTTTATGAATAATGATTATAGTAAGTGTTTTAAAAGTAAAGGAGTAACCATGAATAAAATTGAAAATAATTACTACATAGATAATATAAAGTTTGTACTCATATTCTTTGTAGTATTTGGTCATCTAATAGAACGATATATGGAAGGAAATTATATTTTAATGGGTATATATATATTTATATATACTTTTCATATGCCTTTATTTATATTTATATCAGGGCTACTTTCGAAAAATATAAACAAAAGCAGAAAGTTTCTTTTAAGAAAGTTACTTATACCGTATATTGTATTAAATATAATTTGGTATTCCTTGGCATATCTATATACAAAGGAAACTTACATACCAGTTATATATCCGGGATGGACCTTATGGTTTTTATTAAGCCTATTTTTTTGGAGGATATCTCTTAAATATTTAATAAAGATTAAATATATACTTCCTATAAGTTTTATACTTGGTATTTTTATTGGGCTTGTTCCTAATGGTTCAATGTTATCTTTTTCAAGAACAATAGTATATTTGCCCTTTTTCTTATTAGGATATTATACTAATATAAATACATTAAATAAGTTATATAATAGTATAAATATATGGATTAGCATTTTTGGAATAAGTATGTTTATAGCATTAGCTTTATTTATATCCGAAAATAATATTATAAGCTATAGCTTTTTATATGGTTCATACTCTTATTTAGAACTTGGAATGAATATATTTAAGGGTAGTGTATATAGGGTTATTTTATATTTATGTAGTATAATACTTTCTACATTTATATTAACTGTGATACCTAATAAAAAGACCTTTTACACTTCAATGGGAAAGTCGACTATGTATGTGTATGTTTACCATATATACGTAATATTAATAATATTTTATTTAGTACCTGCTTGGAATAAAAATATTTTGACTATGTGGATTATACTTGCAAGCCCTATATTTGTAACATATATATTATCTAAAAAAGTTTTTGCAAGAGTATACGATAAATTCTTTAATAGCATATTTAAGTTAATAAAGTAACAAATACACTCATAAAAGCAACAGCTTAAAGCTGTAGCTTTTTATTTTTGATATCCTTATATTATAGTTTCTTTATATAAATTATAGATGTTAAAGGTATATACAAGTCGTAATTCTTATTGGATGCTTTATCTATATGTTTTCTATTTAAAACAACTTCTATAGGAGTTACTCTTATGATTTCACCGTATAGTTTTTCTTTAGATAGATATGAGTATATTTCAACATATTCATTTAAAAAATCTAAAGCATATTCATACATAGTGTCAACTCCTTAAAATATATTTACTATAAATATATTAAATATATAAACAGATTGTTACATATATTATGAAATTATTTATTAATTTATATAGCTAATAAATTATCATATCTAAGTAAAAGGATTAAAAGTGACTTATGTAGAATAAGAAATAATCTTAAAATAAATCTATTGAAAAACTACGATAAAATATATGGGTATAAATGTAAACTTAGATAAAATCAGTATTAAAACTGGTGCAACAGCAATACTTCCTCATGAGAGCAATATATTTAAAGAAAAACTGTTGACTTAATCTTATTTAATAAATAATTTTGGAAAGAGTAGAGGGTTCATGCAAGTAGAAAAACTTGGAATCATTGAAACACTAATAATACTTACAAATACTTTAAGTGTAGTAACTTGAATTATAGCTTTAGTAAAATATATGATAAAGCAAAATGAAGATTTGAATAATTATTTAGATATAAAATAATAATACAAAAGCTACATTAATTTACATATTTATATGTTAATATATACTTATATACAGCAAGGGAGATGATAATATGAAATGGATTAAACCTATAAAAGAATATAAGCCATTTAATGAACAAGAAAGTAAAGATAAGGAAATAATACTAAAAGCTATAAATGATTTTGACGATGTGTTAACTAGAAATAATGAAATAGCTCATCTAACATCTTCTACATTTGTAGTAAATAAATCACGTGATAAAGTTTTAATGGTACATCACAATATCTATAATACTTGGTCATGGATGGGAGGACATAATGATGGAGATGATGACTTTTTAAGGGTGGCTATAAAAGAACTAGAAGAAGAAACAGGTGTTAAAAATCCAAGGATAATAGGAAATGATATATTTTCTATAGACATATTAGAAGTTAAAAGCCACATCAAAAGAGGAAAATATGTAGCCCCTCATCTTCATTTATCTATAGCATATTTAGTGGAAGCTGATGAAAATGAAGAATTAATAGTTAAAGAAGATGAAAATAGTGGGGTTATGTGGATACCTATAAATAAATTAGATAAATACGTAAAAAATGAGCCTCATATGTTAAGACTATACAATAAATTTATAGATAAAATGAATACCAAATGATAAAGAGGATGAAATTTTATGAAAAATTTAGACGGTTATATTAATATCATAAAAAGATTGCCAAATAAAGAAAAATACACTAGAGAAGATTTGTTAACAGAAGGCTTACTGCTAGATAGGGATAAAAATCTAGAAATATACTATATTCCAATAAGTGAAAAAATAAGTATTTGCACTAGAGTGTTTATAGTTGGTATAACACCAGGATTTGAGCAGATGAGTACATATATATCTAACTTTAAAAATGGATTAGAAAATTCTTATAACATATATAACAGACAAAGTAATTGCAAAATCTCTTCACCATTTAGCAAAAGTTTGACTAAAAATATTATATACATGTTAGATGAAGTTAAATTAAATGAAGCTTTAAACATAAAAAGTTGTGAAGAATTATTTAATTCTAATAGTCATTTGTTATACACAGATGCTCTTATTCCTTATCCTGTTTTTGTAAATGGCAAAAATTATACAGGCCATACTCCAAAGCTTATGAAAAATAAGCTACTGATGAAATACATTAATAACAACTTTAAAAATAAATTAGAAGATTTAAAAGGGGTTTTAATAATACCTATGGGAAAAGCAGTAGAAGAAGTTTTGATACATTTAGCAGATGAAAAAATATTAGATAGAGATCAAATACTAATAGGATTTCCTCACCCATCAGGTGCTAATGCTCATAGATTAATCCAATTAAAAGAGAATAAAGATAATATGATTAAAATAATAAAAAAGCATAACTTTAACTTATAATATTAGGGGGATAACATGGGAGTATGTAAAAATGAGATGAAAAAACTTATTAGAGGAGAAGTGGAAGCTGTATATATAACATCAGAGATAGAGTTACATGATACTACAGCTATTTCTGTTCAAGTATGGAATTATGATAAAGAAAAAGATATAATATCATATACCACATTAACTAAATCAAATATGAGTAAACCATACCTTATAAAAATAAAAAATGGAACTGAATTTGTAGATAAAAAGTATGTAGGTGAGAGTTTAACAGATGATGCGAAACTTACATTAACGACTAAAGAGAATGCATATAAACTTTTAGAAAGTTTAAAATAGATAAAATATCCTACATATATCTTGGTTAAAGATATATGTAGGATATTTTAATATAAAAATTAAATGTATGTATATTTAATCATAAATAAAAGGAATAATATAACATAGGTGATAAAATGTATATACTTAATCTAGATACTAGAGATAAATATGATAATTTTACTGAAGGATTTTACAATAAAAATAATTCTTATATTATACTAAGTGATCCTAAGCAATTAAATCTACTTAAAAATATATTAGAGATAGATGAAATTACTTTTAATGATTGCCTTAAATTTGATGAAAATATAAAATTAGATTTATTTGATAATTATGATTTTCTTAGCATAAATACCTTTGAAATAATGAATAATGATATATACGTAGAAGAAATAAATATATACTTATCAGAAAATTTTGTATTAGTTATATGCAATGAAGAAAATTTTATATTCGAATTTGTAAAAAATATAATAACTAATAATATTAAATTAAATAATACTTCTAATATAGTTATTTTATTTAATATTAATTATTTAATACTTAAAAATATAATAATGCATCAATTTGAAATACTAGAAAAGATAGAAGATATCATATTAAAATTAGAAGATGATATACTTGAAAATGCAATAGATGAACATGTAATAAAAATAAATCATATAAGAGGCATAACTAGATCTATCGTAAAAAATACAAGACCCCTTTTATATATAGGTGATAGAATATTAAAGGAAAATATAAGGTACTTGAAATACTCTGATATAAGGAAGCAAAATCTCGAAAACTTTCAAAGTATAGACTTTGGTATAGAGAAACTTTATTCATTTTCTTTATCCACTAGAGAACTAGCAGATAAGCTTCTTGATATTTATTCTTCTCAAGTAGCAGAAAAAACTAATAGCTTGATAACAAAACTTACTTTACTTACAGCAATATCATCGCCATTGACTATTATAACAGGTATATATGGGATGAACTTTAGATTTATGCCAGAACTTGACTTTGTATATGCTTATCCAATAGTTATAACTGTTATGATTATAATAGTTATAATAGGCATTCTAATATTCAAACTAAAAAATCTACTTTGATTATATCTCTTAATTTAATATTTTAATACTACAAATACTGGAATATAATGGTTAAAACTATTTTTTAATTGAAAATGATTTATTAATATATTTTTTAGAGGGTTTAAACCCTCTTTTTTATTTTATATTAGATTAACTTAATTATTTTAAGTCGTCTCATTTGATCAAATGGCATTTTAGTTTATTTAATTAAGTTAAAATACTTAAAAATTAATATTGTTAAGAAAGCTTTATTCTTTATAAGAAGTAGTGTAAAATTACAATTATAAATAAATTCACAGTAGGAGGTAATATGGAAAAATTATACTATACAAATCAATATATAAAAGAATTCGTCGCAGAAATAGAGGAAATATTAGAAGTAAATGGAAAATATCATATAGTATTAGATAAAACAGCATTTTTCCCTGGTGGTGGTGGACAGTTTTGCGATTTAGGAAAGATAGATGTTCATGATGTTTTAGATGTATATGAAAAAGACAATAAGGTATACCATGTAGTGGAAAAAAAAACTATAAAAATACATAAAGTAAAATGTTTTATAGATTGGGAAAGAAGAGAAGATGGAATGCATCAACATTTTGCACAGCATATATTATCAGGATGCTTTTATACTTTATTTAAAAAAAATACAACTGCTTTTCATTTAGGTAGTGAGATAAGTACTGTCGATATAAAAGGTCCTCTTACTATTGATGAAATAAGAGAAGTTGAAAGAATGGCAAATGATATAATAAGTGAAAATATAGAGGTAGAAACATTGATTCCATCTAAAAAAGATTTAAAAAAGATATGGATAAGAAGAGATTTACCAGATACTTCAGAAGAAATAAGAATTGTTAAAATAGGTGATTTAGACTCTAATGCTTGTTGTGGTGTTCACCCAAAGTCTACACTAGATGTTAGAATGATAAAGATAAGAAGATGGGAAAAAAATAAGGATTCTATAAGAATCGAATTTTTAGCAGGAAAAAGAGCTATAAACAGCTCTCTAAAAAGAGATATTTATTTAACGGATATTTGTAGATATTTAAGTTCAACTGAAGAAGAAGCTATAAATGGTGTTAAAAAACTTCACGATAAACTTGAAGATGCCCTTTATGAAAAAAGGAAGATTGAAGATGTTATTGTTAATTTTGAAATAAAAGAGATGATAAATAATTCAGATAAGGTAAATGATATATCTATTATAAAAAAGATATACATAGATAAGGATATCAAGTATATATCTAAAATAGCATCTAAAATAACTGAGTCAGAAAATGTTATATCTTTAGTTGGAGTTAAAAATGATGATAGAGTTAATTTAGTTTTTGCTAGTTCTAAAAATATAAATAATATTAGTATGAACAATATCTTAAGAGATACAATGACACTGCTTGATGGAAGAGGAGGAGGAAGTACATTCTTAGCCCAAGGTGGTGGTAAAAATAACGGTAACTTAGAAGTAGCTATTGATTATGCTTTTGATAAAATAAAAAAAGAGTTGATTTAGTTGTTAAAGGTAAGTGTAGATTTCTATAAGTGCTATACTTACCTTATTATGTATGTTTTGGATTCTAAAATATATATTTTTAATTATATAACTTACTTTAGTTTACATAATTAAATTATTTTAAAACCTTTTTCTATTTAAATGATTAAAATTAAGTAAAAATACTTAGATTAGATTATAAGTGCATATTATTTATTCTAGATATAAATCAACATAATTTTTATAACTCTCTCTTAAAATCTAATTTAAACATTCGAATTTAGAATAAAACTTATAGAATTTTTATAAAATAATTTACAAATTAAGTCGAGATTATTATTAGACATTTTCAGAATAAAGGAGAATTTATGTTTATAAAAAATAGAGAAAATATAAATTTATATATTGAAGAATATGGGGAAGGTAAGAATTGTATATATATACATGGTGGTCCTGGGTCTTGGAGTGAAGATTTTAAAATTTATTGTAAGGACGAGTTTAGTAAATTTTGTAATATGATATATTTAGACCAAAGAGGGTGCGGACGTTCTGATGGAAACTTGGATGATGACTATTCTATAAACAGTTTAGTTGATGATATTGAGGATATACGTAAAAATCTTAAATTAAATAAACTTATTTTAATAGCACATTCTTTCGGTGGGATAATAGCAGTAAATTATGCATATAAATATAAAGAGCATGTTGAAGCTTTAATATTAACTAATTGCACTTTGAATTTAAATGATTCTTTACAAAGTCAAGTAGAGTATGGATGTAAGTTATTAAATATAGATATTGATATATATAAATATGACGAACTTATAACTAAGTGGACTTTGGTTGCCAATAAACTGATCAGAGATGATTTGTATTATAAATTACAGTATATGAATTATTCTAATTATAAAAATATTGAAATAATAGATAAAAATATGGTTAATGAAAATTTAGCTAAAAAAGCATTTTTTAATGAAGACTATTTTTACGACTATACAAACCTAACTAGAAGCTTAAATGTAAAAACACTTATAATCTGTGGTGATGAAGATTATTCTATTGGAATTGATCATTATAAAGATTTTAATTTTAAAAACAAGACCGTAAAAATATTAAAAAGTAAACACAATCCATATGTAGAAAATACAAAAGAATATATTTCTGTTGTTAGGGAGTTTTTAGAAAGTATTTAATAGTTTACTGAACATAAATTTTATTAAATAATAGTGATGTTAGAAAAGATATTAGTTTTGAACTAACATCACTTTAAATAATAGTGATGTTAGAAAAGATATTAGTTTTGAACTAACATCACTATTATTTTGTTTTAAAAATTTGATATATAATTTAAATTTGGCATAATTGATGTATCATACATACTTAAGTTTACATAATTAAATTATTTTAAATGTTTTTCTGTGTTTTATAAATAAAACAACTTCAAAATATTAAAAAACTTCCTTAATTCAATTTAAAGGTTATAATTTTTATTAACATATTTACTGTTGAATAAATTTAAATATCGCCTTAAAAACGAATATAAAAAGTTAGTTTTATTATTATTTCATTTTAGAATATTTATCATCATCCTAACTTGAATAAATTTTCAGAGATTTTTTCGCTAGCTTCAACATCCATATTTTTAAGTGCGTGAGCGTAAATATTTAATGTTGTATTTATATTAGAATGACCCACTCTTTCTGATATAACTTTTATAGGTACTTTTGAATTTATAAGTAAAGTTACATGTGAATGTCTTAAATCATGAAATCTTATATGTTCTAAATTATTCTCGCATAAAAATTTACTAAACTTTTTGCTAAGGACATCTTGGGCTATAGGTTGTCCATTTTTATCATAGAATAACAAGTTAAAAGGATTTTTTATGCCTTTTAATTTAGCTTCTAATTGTTTTTTCTTATGTTCTTTTAGTAAAGATATAACCTCTATAGGAACTGATATTGTTCTTTCTGAACTTTCAGTTTTAGGTTCTTTAAGTATAACTTTGCCTTCATTTCTTACAGTTATTTTATCTATTGTTATAGTATTTTCATTAAAATCTATATTATCCCAAGTTAGCCCTAGTATTTCAGATATTCTAAGTCCTAATCCTGAAGCTAGATATATAGGTAGTTTTAAAGGTGTATTTTCACAAGTTTTAAGTAATTTTACCATATTATCTTTATCATATATATTATTTTTAAACTTTCTAATTCTTGGAGTTTCTACACAATCTACAATATTTTCTCTTATAAGTCTTAATCTATAAGCCTTTTTCATAGCTAAATTTAATATATTTATGTGTATCTTTATAGTTTGAGGGCTAAGAATTCCAACTAAATCATCTACGTAATTTTGTATATGTATAGGTTTTAAATCTTCTAACTTATGATTTCCTAGCTTAGGTATTATATACTTTTTGCATATTCTTAGATAACAATTATATGTAGTTATAGATAAATTTATCTTATGTTTTTCTAAAAAATCCAACAAAAAATTACCGAATTTTATAGAGTTTGGTGTAGCTAATTCATCGTTTAAAATGGATTCTTTTAATTCTATTAACTTCTTAGATGCATCTCTTTTTTTATCAAATGAACCCATATTTTTCTGTATCTTTTTTCCACTTTCAACATCTTTATATTCTAAATAAACTATATAGTTTTTGCTTCTTTTTCTTATAAATGCAAAGCTCATTCAATTCCTCCATATTATTACAATTATATATATATATTATATCATAAAAGAAAAAATAAAAACATTTAAAGTTCTGACATACAACTGACATAATATGTTATGTATTGCTATAATATGTTGAAAATACTTCACTTTATTTTTTTGGCATAAAACTATATATTTTATGTTTATAAAGAACAGTTAATGCATAAATCTCATAAGTTATATAAAAGTCTTTTGATTCTATATTGTTTTTTTATAATCAAAATTAAATTTCATCAAAGGGGAGTTAAAAATGTACAACTCTAAAATGAATGTTTTAGAAACAAAACGATGTATACTTAGACCTATAACTTTAAAAGATGCTCCAGATTTACATGAGTGTTATAAGCAAGAAATAGTCGTAAAATATCTCCCATTTAAAGCACATCAGAATATTTATGAAACTAGAGAATTTATAAAAAATTTCTTTTTAAAAAAGTATAATGAGAACAAACTAGCCCATTACGCAATAGTATTAAAATCAAACAAAAAAGTTATAGGTAATATAGGTTTTAACAATATCTCTAAAGATAATAAAAAGGGAGAAATCGGAATATGCATAAACCCATCTTATTGGGGGTATGATTTATCAACCGAATTAGCTAGAGAGATCGTAAAATATGGATTTAAAAAATTAAAACTTGAGGAAATTATAGCTATAACTTATGAAGACAATAATTATTCAATAAAATCATTAGAAAACTTAAATTTTGAATATATAAAAACCTATTACAAAACATTTCATTCATCTAATAAAAAAGTAAAATGTAATTTATATAAAATATCACGAAAAAATTACTTAATGAGTAAATATAAATAAAATTTAACATCTATAATAAGGAGATGAAATTTTTATGAAAGATTTGAATGATAATTGGATAGATGATCATTTAAAGTATGCTATATCTAGTACATTAGGTGTAGAAAATTTTAATGTTACAAAAAATGAACTAAAGTTATTAGAAAAATTAGACTTATCAGATAAAAATATATCAAGTTTAAAAGGGATAGAGCATGCAGTCAATTTAAAACATCTCAATTTATGTAGAAACGAGATAAGGGATGCTTCTTTACTTTCTAAGTTAGTTAATTTAAATACATTAGAGTTATCAGAAAATAAAATTGAAGATGTTAGCTTTTTGAGTGATTTGGTAAATTTAAAATCTATAGGATTAGATAGTAACAATATATCCGAAATAAGCAATTTAGCTAATCTTACAGAGTTACAGATATTAAATATTTCAAATAATCAAATTCAAGATTTAACTTTTTTAGATTCTATTAGATCTGATAATATTAAAATTATAGCTAGCGATCAGTATATAATGCTAAATCCTGTAACTGTTTATAAAGGTCAAGACTATATTTTTAATAGTCCAATTCATTTTAGTGATGAAACTATAGTGTTATTAGACAATGTCCAGGTAAGAGGTAACTATAATTCGATTAAAACAGATAAAAGACCTTCTATATTATATTCAATTTCTAAAGTAATGATAAAAAATATCCTTTCTAATTGTTTGTTAAAGGCTGATTTTTATCATGAAATTCCATTTTCAAAATCTACTATATTAAGTGGTACAATAATCCAACAAATAAATTTAAAGATAAAAAATGTTTTAAGTGTTTTTGAGCCTGACAATATAGTTAAAATAAGTTCATTATCAAGAATATCTGGAAATTTATTTGTAGTAAATAAAGAAGCAGGTACTAATACTAAAAGTATACCATTAAAAGAAAAAACTATTACCATTATAGATAGTAATGGTAATAAAGCTTATTCATTAACCAATGAAAATGGATCATATGAGTTTAAGAATTTAAAAAAAGGAAGATATACATTACTTTTTCCATTTTTAAATGGCTATGAGTACACAACACCATCTTTAGTTATATGTAATTTATCACAAAAAGGAGAAATAATCATAGATTCTAGGGTATATAAAAAATAAAAGCGGTATTTAAATACCGCTTTAACTTTCTAAAACTTTAAATCCTTCTCCTAATACCTCATGAACATTACTAACTATTATAAATGCATTGGGATCTTTCAATTTAACCAATCTTTTTAAGTGAACTTCTTGATTTCTAGGAACCACTACTAAAAGTACTTCTTTTTTATCATCAGTATATCCACCTCTACCATTTAATATAGTAACACCTCTAGATAAATCATTAGTTATAACTTCTTTTAAGCTCTCCGCTTCTTTAGATATTATAAGGAAAGCTTTAGAGTAATCAAATCCTTCCATTATTGCATCTGCTACCTTGACCATTGTATAGAGTGCTATAGCAGAATAAAGAGCAATTTCAATATTTTTACTAGCAATTCCTGAAGATATAACTACAAAAGCATCTAAACATACCATAAATTGTGTAGGCTTAATACCTTTAAACCTTTTGCTAAGTATAAGTGCAATTAAATCAGTACCACCAGTAGAAGCATCTGCTCTAAACATTATACCTATACCTATACCTAGTAGTATAGCACCTGATATAGCTGATAATAATAAATCATTTGTCACAATTAGGTCAGAAATTGGAGCCATTAAATTTACTATAATAGAAAACATAACTGTACCTATTAAGGTTTTTATAGAATTTTTTCCTCCAAGTATTTTAAATGAAAATATAACTAGAGGAACACCTATAGCTAACATTATAAAAGATACTGACATGCCCGTAACCTTACTTAATACTACAGAAAGGCCGCTAAGTCCTCCAGGTGCTATTGTGTGTGGCTTTAAGAACATATTAATACCTATACTCATAGATATACACCCTAATATTAATCCAAAAGCTTCTACAAGTAACTTAGAATTTTCCTTTTTCATTTTTACCCCCATTATATTAAATTGTCAAATTTTATCACATTTATATATTATAACAGTAAATACATAGTATATAAAGTATAATAATTATATAGTAAAATAAATTTCGTTTATTATTGATATCAAAGGGTATAATATAAATAAATTTATATAATTTAAATGATATATTTTTATTAATTTCTAGTATATTTTGTAAAATTTAATTGATTATATACACAATAAAAGTATATAATATATATAAATTTAATAATTGAAAGGAAATGATTATATGAAGGTTACTTTACCACAAACAGCGGTAGATACGCTAAAAGACATATTAAAAGATAATCAAGACAGACCTCATAATATAAGAGTATACTTTGCAGGTATAGGCTGAGGTGGTCCATCATTTGGAATTGCTCTGGATGAGCAAAAGGCTGACGATTTACAATACGATGTAGATGGATTACATTTTATAATGAGTAAAGATGACTATACTAAGTATGGAGATATAGTTATAGAAGATACAGGATACGGTTTCAAAGTTATACCTGAAAATATGAAAGATGATAATGGATGCGGTGGAGGATGCTCTGGTTGCGGACATTAATATCTAAAAAGAGTATTAGCAAATGCTAATACTCTTTATTTTTTACTAAAATTAATGTATTATTAATAGATAATAAAGTATAAAGCAAGGAGCAACTTATGAGAAGAAGAAAAGTAAAGGGTGCAGATATAAAATTATTAAGCCATGAAAATTATGTACTAAAAGATAACATAGAACAATTTAAAGGAAAATGGAATAAAAGATTCGAAAATAATAATCCTATACATGTAGAATTTGGTACAGGTAGAGGAAAATTCTTAACCACTTTAGCTAAAGAAAACCCTAATATAAACTACATAGCTTTTGAAATAAAAGAAGAAGTTCTATTAAAGGCTGTGGAAAAGGCTATAGAAAATAACTTAGATAATATTTTGTTTGCATGGGCAAATGTAGCTAATATATTAGATTATTTTGAAAAAGAAGAACTATCTAGAATTTATATAAATTTCTGTGACCCTTGGCCAAAGAAAAGATGGGCAAAGAGAAGACTAACACATAAAAACTTTTTAAATATGTATAATGAAATTTTAAATGCTGATGGTGAGATACATTTTAAAACTGATAATGAAAATTTATTTGAATTTAGTTTAAATGAAATCACTGATAACAACTGGAAATTAAAAAATATATCTCTAGACTTAGCAAATAGTGAATTTGAAAATGTAACAACAGAATATGAAGATAAATTTATGTCTTATGGAATGAAAATATTTAGATGTGAAGCTAAAAAAAATAAGAGGTGATATCACCTCTTATTTTTTAAAATATTCCGTTTTTTCTTCTCATAGTATATAATCCCAAACATACAACTAACAAATATAGTATATATAAGATAATTCTTGTTGACTGTAACTCAGTATTTGAATGATGAGGTAGCACTGAAAGTATTGCAGATATTCCTATAAGTAGTGGATTTATAACGATTTGCTTATCGCTTCTTAAAACCATGATTTTTCCAATCCAAACAATAGATAAAATTAAAAATAAAATCTTTAATATAAATTCTATAGTGTCTAACATATTCAAAACTCCCCTTAACTCAGTGGATTTATTTTATAGTATTTCCACATAAAGTATATTTAGTCATTAGCTTATGATATTAATGGTTATGTACTAATTTTTAATATACATAAATTTAATTATAATACTATTTGGTATAAAAATAAACATATTAAATAATAATTAATATAACTAAATTAATTAAAGGAGTTTAAAATGTGTATATATAATCATAATCTTAATAATAATAACGAAAATATATTAAAGGAAAATGAACTTATTATACTAAAAAAAATATACAAATGTATAGATATAGGAGATATTAATGAAGCTAAAAAACTAACTAATGATTTAATACAACTTCAAGATAATCTATATAATATAAAAATATTAACTACAGCTTATAATTTAATTAAGTAATTTATATAATATAGAGATATTCAAATAATAAATAGCATATTTATTATATATAGATATCTGGGGGGGGATATTATGAATTTACGATTTATAAATTGGTATACTCAAGCCCTTGGAGCCATATTTGGAATAATGGCATGTGTATATGCATATTTAAAAGGATTTATATGTACATATAGTAATATTTCTGTGTTTTTTGATACTATGAATTTCTTTGAAATAGTATCTAGTTATCTCTTATTACCTTTATGCATAACGACTTTTATATTATCTATAATAAAGGCATATGGCACTAACAAAGAACATTTAAATAATAATTTAGATAAATTAAATCTGATCTTTATTTCATTAAATGTCATTATAGGTTTTATTGGAGCTAGGATATATTTTTTAATCCCTGCTTTGTTTATATTATTTAATGTTTTTATGGAGAATGTATTTAAAGAATATAAGGAGATTGATAGTGATGATGAGTGTACTATAAATAATTGTCTGTTAAGCAGTAATGACATGGATTTAATTTTAATGAATACAAAAAAGGAGATAGCATTAGAACTTTTACTGAAAAATGCTGATATAGAGTTTATTGTTGATATTACAGGTTTATCTAAAGAAGAAATAATAGATATCGGTGAAAACTTAAATTAAGAATAAAAGATACTAATTTATTAAATTAGTATCTTTTATTGTTTATATAAAATGATATAGATTCATAATTTAGTGCAAAAACTTAAATGAGATTAAATCTGTTTACAAAGTTATTTTTTATGATATAATATTAGTACCTGGTAATAATATAAGGGGGTAAAAATACATGGAAATAAATGAAATAAAAGAACTTTTAAAGACCATAGATAATACAAGTTTAGAATATGTAAAATTAGAAAACTCTGAACTAAAACTAGAAGTATCGAAAAAAAATAGTTCTTTAAAAAATAATATTAAAAATAAAAAAGACACTTTAAAAAATAGCGAAGAAATAGAATTAGAAAGTATAAATCACGAAAATATTAGCGAATATGAAAACTCTCAAAATAAAGATAATTTATATATAGTAAAAGCTCCTTTAGTGGGAACATTTTATCCATCGCCAAGTCCTAATGAAAAAAGTTTTGTAAATATTGGCGATATAGTTAAAGAAGGAGATAAGCTATGTATATTAGAAGCAATGAAGCTTATGAATGAAATAAATAGTGAAATAGAAGGTGAAATAGTAGAAATATTGGTTGAAAGTGAAGAATTAGTAGAGTACAATCAACCTTTATTTAAAATTAGGCCATTATAAGGAGGTATATTATGATTAAAAAGATATTAGTTGCTAATAGAGGAGATATAGCTGTTAGAATAATTAGAACTTGCAAAGAACTAAACATAAAAACAGTTGCAATATACTCTAAAGCAGATAGTGAGTGTTTACATAGATATCTGGCTGATGAATCCATATGTATTGGACCTAATAATATCTCAAAAAGTTATAATAATATAGACAATATAATATATTTAGCTCTTAAACTTGAATGTGATGCTATACATCCTGGATTTGGATTCTTATCAGAAAATCATGAATTTGCTAGAAAATGTGAAGAAAATAATATTATTTTTATCGGACCAAGTAAAAAACAAATGGTTTTAATGAGTGATAAATCTAGAGCTCGTGAAACTGTTATTAGTTTAGGTATAAAGGTAGTTCCTGGTTCTGATGGAGTACTAAAAAACAAAGAAGAAGCTTTTGAAGTAGCAAATAAAATTGGTTATCCAGTAATTATAAAAGCTTCTAATGGTGGCGGTGGGAAAGGCATGAGAATAGTCTATACGCAAGACGAACTGTTTTCAAATTTTGATATAGCTAGTTCTGAATCTTTAGCGTCATTCGGAAGTAGTGATTTATATATGGAAAAATTCATAGAAAATCCTAGACACATTGAAGTTCAAGTATTTGGAGATAGATTTTCAAATGCGATACATTTAGGTGGAAGAGATTGCTCTATGCAAAGAAAAAATCAAAAAGTACTAGAAGAATCACTTTCTAACTACTTAAGTGAAGAAGAGAAGAATAATTTATATAAGAGTGCTGTTAATATCGTAAAAGGAACTAATTATATAGGTGCAGGAACAATAGAATTTATAGTAGATAAACACAAAAACTTTTATTTCATAGAAATGAACACAAGAATACAAGTAGAGCATCCTGTTACGGAAATGATTACAGGAATTGATCTTATAAAACTTCAGATATTAATTGCAGATAATAAGCCTATACCTTTTACTCAGAAAGAGATAGTATTTAAAGGACATGCTATTGAATGTAGAATAAATGCTGAAATACCAGAAGAAGAATTTAAACCATGTCCTGGTGAAATAACATCACTAAATATACCTGGCGGATTTGGAACAAGGTTTGATACCTTTGTTTACTGTGGATATACTATACCTCCTCTTTATGATTCTATGATAGGTAAGCTTATTTGTTGGTCAGAGAGTAGAGAAGAGTGTATAAAAAAAATAAATAGAGCGCTAGACGAAATAATTATAGAAGGTGTGAGAACTAATATAGATTTTCAAAAATCGCTTATAAATAGTGAAGCTTTCTTAGAAGATAGGCATTATACTAAATTTATCGAAAATGAATTTCTGGGAAATAAACAGATAGCAACAACTATATAAGGGAGAAATCATTATGATTAAAAAATTTTTACCATCTAAAGAAACTAAATATATCACAGTTTCTCTAGATAATAAATTTAAAAAGAATAGTGTAGATGATAAATTTTGGATATATTGTGAAGGTTGTAATGATCATGTTTTTAAAAAAGATATAGAGGATAATTTAAATATATGTCCAAAATGTGAAACACATTATAGTATTAAAGCTAGAGATAGAATAAGTTTAATTTCTGATAATGGTACTTTTAAAGAGTTTATGTTTAAAATTGACATTCAGGATCCATTAGAATTTCCGAATTATTTAAATAAACTTAATAATTACAAGGAAAAAACTAAAGAAGATGAAGCTGTTATTTGCGGCACTTGTAGTGTAAATGGAATAAAAATAGTTTTATGTGTAATGAATCCAGATTTCATGATGGGAAGTATGGGCAGTATTGTTGGTGATAAGATAACATATTCTATAGAATATGCAGCTAGTAATGATCTTCATATAATTATTTGTACGGCCTCAGGAGGGGCTAGAATGCAAGAAGGAATGGTATCATTAATGCAAATGGCTAAAACTTCTCAGGCCATTTCTAAGCTCGAGGAAAAAGGATTATTATATATAAGTTTATTAACACACCCTACAACTGGCGGTGTTAGTGCTAGTTTTGCTATGCTTGGAGACATAATTTTATCTGAACCAAATACATTAATTGGCTTTGCAGGTAAGAGGGTTATAGAACAAACTATAAATCAAAGGCTTCCTAATAATTTCCAAACTTCTGAATTTTTACTAGAGCATGGATTTATAGATAAGATAGTTAATAGAAAATATTTAAAAGATACATTATATACTATACTTTCACTACATTAAATAAATAGATATAAATTAGCGAATAAATACAAAAAATTTATTCGTTAATTTTTTAGAAATAAATATTAAATAAATGAATATTTACATTTAAGTTGAATATATAAAAATTTAATTTAAGATATTTCTATGGAGGAATAGAATGGATATAAATACTATTGAGATAAATAAAAAAATACAGAAATTAAAGGTAGATATAAATAATTTAACTGAAATATCCAAATCTAATCAAATAGATTTAAGTAATCAAATAAGAGAATTGGAAGAAAAACTAAGTAAATTAAAAGATGAAGCTAATGTTAATTTATCACCTTATGAAAAAGTTTGTTTAAGTAGAGATATAAAAAGACCTACAACAAAAGATTACGTTGATAGAATTTTCTCTAATTTTATAGAACTTCATGGAGATAGGCTGTTTAAAGATGATTCATCTATAATCGGAGGAATAGGCAATATAAATAATTTTAAGGTTACCATTATAGGTCATCAAAAAGGAAATGATGTTCATGAAAATATTAAAAGAAACTTTGGGATGCCTCATCCAGAAGGATATAGAAAAGCCCTTAGGCTTATGAAACAAGCTGAAAAATTTAAAAGACCTATAATTACATTTATAGATACACCGGGGGCATTTTGTGGTATAGAAGCTGAAGAACGTGGTCAAAGTGAAGCTATTGCAAAAAACTTACTTGAAATGAGTAAACTTAAAGTACCTATCATATCCTTTATAATCGGGGAAGGGGGAAGTGGAGGAGCACTCGGAATTGGTATTGGAAATGATGTATGTATGTTGGAACACTCAGTTTACTCGGTAATTTCTCCTGAAGGACTGTCGAGCATATTATTTAAAGATTCCTCTAAAGCTAAAGAAGCTAGTGAAGTAATGAAACTTACTAGTAAAGACTTATATGCGCTTGGTATAATTGATAAAGTTATAAAAGAGCCATTAAACGGTGCTCAAGAAGATGTGGATTTAGTAGCTAACAAAATAAAAGAATTTATATTAGATAGACTTGATTACTATGAAAAACTTACTGAAGCTGAAATAGTTTCTAAAAGATATGATAAATATAGAAAAATCGGAAAATGCTTGTAGATTTAAAAAAATATACCTATATGATAAATTTAATTATATAGGTATATTTTATTTTGTATTATAAAAAAATACACTAATATAAATTCATTTAACAAATTTATCTATTATGCATGCAGATTTATTAAATTAATATTAATAATAAAAATTAAAATAAATTTAATATTGATAATTGGAAGTAGTGGTATATTTATAAATCTTTAAGATTTAACTAGTCTTTAAATGTATATTTAAGGAATAGTTATTATAATTAATAATATTATGCATATAAATTTATTAAATTTAGCAATTTGTACCTATGCTTATATAGATTTAATTAATTTATATTTATTTGCTAATACTCTTTTTTTGTTTCTATATATTTTGTTTATAAATAGTTTTTCATATTGCATTTTATAGTTATCTTTCTTAAAGATATATTTATACATTAATATTAAAGCTTAAAGATATATTTATACATTAATATTAAAGATTTTTCATCTAATATATAAGTATATTTAATATACTTTATTTTAAGCTTCAAATGCTTATACTTAATCTCTTTACAATGTAATTTGTAAGTAATACTTAAATTTTAGGAATAGTTGAAATACGAAAAACCTAGTGTTATTATATTTTATAGTTATAATAACTTTTCATTTTATAGTTGGAGGTAAATTTTGAAAGATACAAAAATATTAAAAATACATAATAAATCAGATAAACCAGATAACATCGTCATACGTGATAACAATCTTATAGAAGAATGTATAATAATAGAAAAATCATTGCCTAATTTTATGAAAGATTACTTTGTTTATTTAAAAGGATCTGTATCTGTCTCTACTAGACATGCATATTTAAAAGATATAAAATTTTTCTGCAATTACTTAGTTGAATCTCAAGAACTAACAATAGCTAAAGAAATATGTGATATTACCTTAGAAGAATTTAATTTAATAAAAGCAAGAGATGTAAACTTATTTTTAGGTGATTATTGTACTAGATACTATAAACATACATCCCAAGATACAACTTTAATTTATGAAAATAATAATAGAGCCCTTGCTAGAAAAAAATCATCTCTCTCTACTCTATTTAAGTTTATGTTTAGAAATGAACAATTAGACAGCAACATAACTGATGGCTTTAATCCAATTAAACTTCCTAAGCCTCAACCAGATGCTATAAAAAGACTCGACATAGATGAAGTCGCTAAAATGCTTGATTCTGTTGAAAATGGTTATGGATTAACTGATAAAGAAAAAGTTTATTGGAGGAAAACTAAGCTTCGTGATAAGGCTATTTTAGCTTTATTTGTTACTTATGGACTTAGATTAAATGAGCTCAGAGAGCTAAATATTTCTTCTTTTAACTTTTCTAGGGGTGAATTTAAAATATATAGAAAAAGAGGTAAAGAAGTCTTGATGCCAATTAACCATACTTGTGAAGTCGTTGTTAAGGATTATATTTATAATGAGAGGACAAAAAGTGAATTATTGGCTGAAGAACACAAAGATGCTTTATTTTTATCTTTACAAAATAAAAGAATTACACCAAAAGCTATCAGACAACTTGTTAAAAAATATACGTCTATTTCTATGGAAACATCTAGAGATAGTGGTTATAGCCCTCATAAACTTCGTGCTACTGCCGCTACTTCTCTAATTCAAAATGGTTTTTCTATATATGATGTACAAAATCTATTAGATCATGACAATGTCACTACTACCCAGCTTTATGCTGCACATAAAAAACATGTTAAAAGAGATATTGTAAATAATTTTGAATGGATAGATGATAAAAAAGAAACTTCTTTAGACTAAATAGTAAATACTTCTTATTTCGGAACGAATGTTTGAGAAAAGGGAAACATTGTGCTACAATATAAGTATAATGCAATAATTGACTAGGAAGGAGAGATTTTATGTATATAGATTTGAGTAGCAAGCAAATATTAATATTAGAATTTATAAAAGATCAAATAGCCTCAAAGGGGTATCCACCATCAGTTAGAGAAACATGTGATGCTGTAGGGTTAAAATCAACTTCTACTGTACATGCACATTTAAATAAGCTTGAGAAATTAGGGTATATAAGAAGAGATGCTACTAAGCCAAGAGCTATAGAAGTTTTAGATAAAGCTGGATTCGAATCAGATTTTCCTACACCAGAAATGCTAAATCTTCCTCTGGTTGGACAAATCACAGCAGGGTTACCAATACTTGCAAAACAAAATATAGAGGAGTACATAACATTACCAGCTAATCTAGTTAAAGGTAGCAATAACTTTGTTTTAAAAGTTAAAGGTGATAGTATGGTTAATGCAGGTATTTTAAATGGAGACTATGTTATTGTGGATAGAAAAAATACTGCTGTTGATTCTGAAATAGTAGTAGCCCTTATTCACAATGAATATGCTACAGTAAAGACATTTGAAAAAGATGGAGATGTTATTAGGTTAATACCTCAAAATGATTTTATGGAACCAATAGTTCTAACATCCAGAGATGTACAAGTTATAGGCATTGTTACAGGTGTGTTTAGAGTATTATAATAAATTTAAGTATTTATAAGTAAAAGATATGGTATTATAACCATATCTTTTACTTTTGATTTAAAATTTAAGCTAATTCTAATGCGATTTCCATCATTTTTGTAAATGCTACTTGTCTATCATGAGATGAACACTCTTCTCCTGTAAAAGGACAATCTGATATTGTAAGTATAGTAAGTGCATTAACTCCTGCTCTAGCAGCATTCATATAAAGACCAGCTGCTTCCATTTCTACACATAGAACCCCCATCTTCTTCCATTTTTCTAAATTACCTAGTCCTGTATCAGAATAAAATACATCACTTGAAAGTATATTTCCAACAGTTACTGTAGTCCCCTTATCATTAGCTATATTTACTGCTTTTTGTAGTAATTTATAACTTGCTATTGGAGCATATGTACCTGGTAAATTATATTGTGATGCAAAGTTTGAATCGGTACAAGCACCCATACCTATTACAATATCATGTAAATTTAAGTTTTCATTTATTGCTCCTGCTGAACCAATTCTTATAAGGTTTTTAACTCCATAAAAGTGTATTAATTCATAAGAATAAATCCCTATTGATGGTATACCCATACCACTTCCCTGTACAGATATTCTTCTCCCTTTATAATAACCTGTATATCCAAACATCCCCCTAACAGTGTTATATTCTACTACATCTTCTAAAAAGTTTTCCGCTATAAATTTAGCTCTTAGCGGATCTCCAGGAAGTAATATAGTTTCTGCTATATCTCCTAGCTTTGCATTATTGTGCGCCGTTGGTGTATTATTCATATTTTAACCTCCTTAAAACATTAAGTATTAACAAATTTTAACTTATAATTTATTTTTAGCTTATATGATAGTATACTATAATTAAGTGCACCTTTTCTAGGCATAAATACCTGAATTTAAGCATTAACTTAATTAAAATTGTTAATTAGGAGGTGATTTCATAAAAAATAAAACTAAGAGTAACCAGACATTAGCATTACTACTTTTAATACCTATGCTTATATTTTCTTTTTTAGCAACAATAAAATCTGAAGGTATAGAAAAAAATGATAGCTCTAGAGAAGTTGTAAATGAATATTTTAACTCAATCAATAAAAAAGACATATCTAAAATAAATCAAATTATTACAGATCAAGATGAAACTAATTTATTAAGTTCTAAATTAAATTATATAGACAAAATTACATTAAAATCACTAGAAAGAGAAACAAACAACAGTTTATTAAAGTCATATACAAAATATAGCAAAAAAAGCATAGATAATATTAGAATCTATAAAGTTAAGTATAAAGTTGATTATACTGCTCCTAAAAATATAAATAGTACATATGAGTCTTGGATATACCTTTGCCGAGATAATCATAGTTCTAAATGGTTAATAGATGTTTTTGATATGTAAAATTATAAAAAGGTGGTTTATATCCACCTTTTTGTTAATCAACATCAATTTCATACATTAACTCTACTCTTCTTGATGCATCTTTATTTATAGTACCGTCGGTATTTTTTATAAGCTCAGCCTCAGATCTACCTATAGCTTCGATATCCTTTAATACCTTATCTTTATATTTATAATCTCCAATTTCCTCACCTACTATAAATGTAGCTACACTATAAGCCCTTTTTTGGGATAAATCTAGATTGTATAAATAACTCCCAACATCATCTGTATGACCTTTTATTACTATTTTTGATATATTACCCTCATAATTACTATAAAGAGCTTCTACGTACCTTGGAATAAATATTTTAAGCATTTCTTTGGCTTCTTGTTTTAACTCATAACTATCTACATCAAACAATGTACTTTCTCCAAAGGTTACTAATCCGCTCTTTTCATCAATCAATACATTTAATCCATTATCTTTTAATGTGTTTTTAACTGAATCATTTATACTTTTT
This sequence comes from Romboutsia sp. D33t1_170424_H2, assembly GCF_015669105.1. Classification (NCBI taxonomy): domain Bacteria; kingdom Bacillati; phylum Bacillota; class Clostridia; order Peptostreptococcales; family Peptostreptococcaceae; genus Romboutsia; species Romboutsia sp. D33t1_170424_H2. The sequence goes on from NZ_JADOZQ010000008.1 coordinate 66,017, forward strand.
GCTAAATCTTTTTCAACTGAACCCGTTATAGATTCACTACTAAAAAGTATGAGCATTATAACCATTAGTACAGTTGCTATCATATCTGTAAAAGTTGGCCAAAAGCTACTCTTCTCAAACTCTTTATTAATAGTTCTTCTGTATTTATTTATCATCTTTACCATCTCCAATTAATTTATTTAAAGATGATTTACTTAATTTATTTCTTTTTTTTGAATCTATAGATATGAACTTATTTTGTCTTTTCTTTCTTAATACATCTGAAGTCCTTAATAACTCATTAGATTTACTATAATTAGAGTTACTTTCTTCTATATCATAAATTTCTTCTTGATTTTCAGTCTTATATCTATCTTCTTTCATATAATCCATAGCAACAGCTTCTTTATAAATTTCTATGTAATCAAATATCATATTCAATTTTTCATCTATATCTTGACTTGAAATTGCTATTACAGATGCTAAATGTTTTATTGTTTGATCTAGGTTTATTTGCTCTTTGTTTATGTTACCTTGCATATTAGATATATTTTTTTCATAGTCTACAAGCTTAACTAATAAATCTTGAGCAGTTCTTTCATATAAAGCAAAGTTAGCAGATAAGCTTCTTAAAAATTCTCTCATTTTATATTGATTTTCAACAGACTCATTTATGTTTTTAGAAGTAAGCTTTATATCTAATAATATTTCTTTATTTATATCCTCTTGAACATCATATTTATCAAATAATTTATTAAATCTTACATTCAATATATTAAATTGTTTATCTAATTTTCTAATATCTTGATCAAATACTTTTATAGAGTCTGAAGATCCTAGAAGTAAGTTCTCTAACGTCTTTATACTGTTTATAAATTCTTTATTAAATCTATTTAAATCTTTTGATATATCATCAAACTTCTCTATAGATTCTATTGATTTACTAATTTGCTTTATAGTATCTTTTACCTCTTCTATTTTATTATCTAAGTCTTTAGATTTATTATGAGTTACATCAGAAGTTAGTAAATTTTCGCATTTTAGCATAAACATAGTTAATATTTGTTCACAATCATTACGAGAAAGTATAGTATTTAATACAATAGAGCTAACTATTCCGCAAATACTAGTTATAAACGCAGTTTGCATCGAACTTATAGTCTGAGGAAGTGAATTTATTATATCGCTAGTATTTATACTTAAAAGCATTAACGAAAGTCCAACAAATGTTCCTAATACACCAAGCAATATACAGTTAGATGATGAGCTCTTTATCGATTTAATATTATCAAGTACATATCTTTTTTTAAATGTTAAATTGGAACAAACTTCCTCAATAAATGTAGTTATATTAACTTGAGCATGACTATTTTCTAGTAAGTATAAATCATATTTCTCTTTTATAGATTTATATTTCATACTTCTTTGGTTATGCTCATTTAAACTTATATAATCACTATTTATATAATTATATAAAGCTTTATTTAAGATTACATTTATAATGCTATAAATAAGTATTACTAAAACAAAGAAAACTGTTAATATATTTATAAATAAACTATTCAAAACTTCTCTCCTCCCTTAATATTTATATAATTATATATATGTACTAGCCCAAAATAAAATTCAAAAAAATAAAGTGACTTAAACCTAAGTCACTTTATTAACTATCATAACTAGCCTACATTAAGTTAAATTATTGGTTTTATCTTTGAAAAAGCTATATAACTCTTGTCTTAAGATTATTGTAGGGAGTTTTTAATAGTGTTACTAAATACTATGAAAAATTTCTGTAATTTGTTACTATAAAAAATAAATTCAAATCGAAATATATAAATATATATAATTCGTATGTTTACGTATGTTTATAAGAAAGTTAAAAATATAAACTCGAGTTTTTTTGCCATTTATACATATATTATTATTTAAATATTGTTATATAATTCGTTTTTAAGAATCCCCCTATATTTTAAAAATGTATTATATAAAGACTATCATTATATTAATTAAACATATTTAAGTCATCATTTGTACCTTGATTAACATATTCAACTGTAATATACTTTAAAAGTATTATTTAAGATGAAGAAACAAAGGAGAACGATATGAGGCTAAACAATTACATTAGCTCTACTGGAATGTGTTCTAGGAGAGAAGCTGATAAATTAATACAACAAGGAAAAGTTTCTATAAATGGAAAAATAGCCAAAATAGGTCAGCCTGTTGAGGTTAATGATATTGTAAAAGTTAATGGAAAAAGAATTACTCCTAAAAAGAATAATGTATATATAGCATTAAATAAACCTGTTGGTATAACATGTACAACAGAACGTCATGTTAAAGGTAATATAATTGATTATATAAACTACCCAGAAAGAATATTTCCTATTGGAAGACTTGATAAACCATCAGAGGGATTAATACTTTTAACAAATGATGGATCTATCGTAAATAAAATATTAAGGTCTGAAAATAATCATGAAAAAGAATATGTTGTTACAGTTGATAAGAATATAAATCAAAAATTTATAGAAAAAATGAGTTCTGGCGTTAAAATATTTAATCCTGTTAATAATAAATGGGTTATAACTAAAAAATGCCATGTTAGTAAAATAAATGATCGTACATTTAAAATTATATTATCTCAAGGATTAAACAGACAAATACGTAGAATGTGTGAAGTGTTTGGGTATAATGTTGTAAAATTAAAAAGAGTGAGAATAATGGATTTAACCCTAAAGGGAATACCCACTGGAAAATGGAGAAAACTAACAAGTAAAGAAATGGATAATATATTACAAAAATTATAAAGTGTAGGTTTATATAGATTTTACAATCATATAAATTTTTTCTTTTAAAATAGACTTAAGAAAGGTTAAAACTAAATATGAATAAAAAAACAGTTTTAATAACAGGTGCCTCTAGGGGTATTGGTCGTGAAATGGCAAAAGTATTTGCTAAAAATGAATATAATGTTTTAATAAATTATAATAAATCAGAAAAAGAAGCCAATGAACTTTACGATGAACTAATCTCAAAAGGATATTCAGTAGTTTTATATAAGGCAGATATATCAAATCCTTTAGAAGCAGATGCAATGGTTAAGTTTTGTATCGGTACTTTTGAAAGAATTGATGTACTTATAAATAATGCTGGAATAACTGATTATAAGATGTTTACAGATACAACTAATGAAGATTGGAATAATATAATAAATACAAATTTAAATAGTGTTTTTTACACTACTAAATCTGCAGTAAAATATATGTTATATGAACATAGTGGTAAAATAATAAATATATCTTCTATCTGGGGAATGGTTGGAGCATCATATGAGGTAGCATATTCTACATCGAAAGCTGCACTAATAGGTATGACAAAAGCTTTAGCAAAAGAATTAGGACCTTCTAATATTCAAGTTAATGCTATAGCACCTGGAGTTATACAAACAGATATGTTAAATGGTATACATGAAGATGTTATTGAGGATTTAAAAAATGAAACTCCATTGTTAAGATTAGGCACTCCGCTGGATATAGCTAATTTAGCTTTATTTTTAGCTAGTGAAAAATCAAATTTTATAACAGGCCAAGTTATAAGTTCTAATGGTGGATTTGTAATAAATTAGATAGATTCTATGTAAAATACTTATTTATGATTATAATTAATCTAAAGTATTTTACATAGATTTTACACTTTAAATTAATTTATTTTAGAAAACCAGCATCTTGATTTGTCATAACCTCTTTCGAAAAGCATAATGGACATGTTATTTCTTCATTTGTATAATCTATAGTATAAATACTTCCGCAAATAGCGCACCTAAATTTACAAATAGTATTTACTTTTTCCTTTGTCTCACATTGAGTTATTTTTATGGGAATATCTTCTATGATAGCTATTGTTACTTTTTTTCTAATATCTAATATTAGTTGTGAAATTTCATTTAAAGATAAATTAAATTGCTTAGAACATTTTTTTAAATCAAATTGTTCTAGATTTATAAACTTTAATATATCTAATTCTCTAGATGTTATCTCTATATACTCAGCCTTTTCATGTTGCATAAATTATCCTCCTATCTATAAATATATATAATATCTTATGATTAATATATATTCTTATAAGCTAATACATTAGATATATTTTTATTCATTTGCGTAAAGTTTTTTATATACATCTAAGAATCCAGAAGCTAATTTATCTACCTTTACTTCCCACTCCTTATTTTTTCCTTCATCAGGACAATAATGTATCTGTACATCATCTACAGATACCCCTTCATAATAAATAGCTCCTTTTGTAAGGTAGTTTTTAGCAAGGTGCTTAGCGGTATATAAGACTGATTCATATTGAGTAGAAAATAATTTTCCCTTCGATTCATCTGTATAGACTTCAAATCCAGTTAAATTATTATCTTCAACAGCTCTTCTTGATGTAGCAAATCCACTTTCAAGAGCTACTATAGCTGCCATTGTAAATGCATTTACACCATAAAGTTCCTCGGCATCGATAAATGCCTCTGAAAGATGAATCATAGTAGATGCACCTTTATAATTCTCAAATACATTCTCAAGTTCTTCTTTTTTTACTCCACTTTCAACAGTAATATCTTCTCTTTTATAGGTAATATTTGAGGCTCTATTTTTTTCTATGAGCCTTACATTTTCTTTATTTAAATTTTCTTTAGTACTAGATAGAACATAGCTTTTTATTTTAATATTTTCGTTCACTTTCTCATTTGATGAAGATATAAATATTATAAATGAAACTACAAGTATACATATTACAATAGATTCTTTAATAAATTTCATACTATTTTTCTCCTTATTGAACAATAAATATTGTTTTAATATATATTCAACTCTATAATTTGCATTCCCTTTATATAATTTAATACAAAATTTTGCTATATACTTCATCTTTAATCTTTAATATATATTTTTTTCAAATAAAATGTAAATAAAAAGTCCTAATAAATTAATACTAGGACTTTTTATTTACATTTTATTTAATTGTTCTTATATTTACAATTGGTTTTCTTAACATATAATCTTTATCTACTTTAACATCTAACTTCATTTTAACAATTTGTCTTGCATGTGGAGCAGATTCTATCTCTTCACCATCTTCATTGTACATTTCAAGAATTGTTGCATTAACTGTTTCTTTAAATGGACCTATAACTTCTATTTTATCTAACACATTCATTTTGTTTCTTTGCTCTACTATATAAAGGCCAGTTTCTTCTTCATAATCTCTAACTATTCCTATAAAATCATAATTTCTTATATATGAAGCCGAATCATAGTTGTGTGCTTTTTCGCTTGGTCTATCAATGAAAAATCCAGTACTATAATCTCTATGACTTCCTTTTTTAAGTTCTTCTAGCCACATAGGATTAAATTTCCAATCACTAGGGTTTTTGTAATACTCATCAAGTGCCATTCTGTATGCTCTAACAGTAGTAGCCACATAATACGCCGTTTTCATTCTACCTTCTATTTTTAAGCTTGTTATACCACTTTCAATTATTTGTGGTATGTATTCTATCATACATAAATCTTTTGAATTAAAGAAAAATGAAGAATCTATTTCATCTACAACTTTTTCATACTGACCAGGATTAACTTCATCAACTAAAGTATATTTCCATCTACAAGGTTGAGCGCAAGCACCTCTGTTTGCATCTCTTCCTGTTGTATAATTACTTATAACACATTTTCCTGAATATGACATACACATAGCTCCATGAACAAAAGCTTCTATATCCATATCTTCAGCAGCATTGTCTCTTATTTCTTTTATTTCCTTAAATGATAATTCTCTAGCCATAACTACTCTTTTAGCACCTTCTTTATACCAAAAGTTTGATGCTAATGAATTAGTTGTACTAGCTTGAGTACTAATGTGTATTTCCATGTTAGGTATTGTTTCTTTAACTATAGTAAATATACCAGGATCACTTACAATAACTGCATCTACATTTATTCTATCTAATTCTAATAAATATGCTTTTAGTTGGTCTAATTCTTCATTTCTTGGTATTATATTTACTGTAACGAAAACTCTCTTTCCTCTTTCATGTGCAAATTCTACACCTTCAGCCATTTGCTCTATAGTAAAGTTTTTAGCAGCCGATCTCATGCCAAATATTTCTCCACCAAGATAAACAGCATCTGCACCATAAGTAAAAGCTATTTTTAATCTTTCTAAGTCACCTGCTGGTGCTAGTAATTCCACTTTATTCATATATGTCTCCTTAATCTTTTATATCTTTATTTTAATTTAATTAAATTAATTTATATTTATTATAAAATAATTATAATGGGGATTTAAACTCTGTAGTTCTACTTTATTCTACATAATTTACCTAAATATAAATTTATAAAACTTATATTAATATTTTATACAACTATTCATTATACATTATAATTTATTTTTTAGAAAGGTCAGCATTACTCATTTTTTTTGACTTATCAATACAGTTATCTATTGCTTTTATTATAGATTTCCTAAAACCTTCTTCTTCTAAAGATTTTACAGCTTCTATAGTAGTTCCTCCTGGAGAGCACACCATATCTTTTAATTCACCTGGATGAATATTTGTTTCTAATACCATCTTAGCCGCTCCCATAACAGCCTGAGATGTAAATTTATAAGCCATATCCCTTGACATACCATGAGATACGCATGAGTCTGCCATAGCCTCTATAAACATAAATACATATGCAGGAGATGAACCACTCGCTCCTATAACAGCATGTATTAAGTTTTCATCTACTACTTCACTTTTTCCAAATGAATCAAAAATACTCTTTACATCTTTTAAATCTTGATCCGATATATTTTTATTTTTACAAAGTGCACTCATACCTTCGTTTACAAGCGCTGGAGTATTTGGCATAGTTCTTATTATTTTTTTATCATCGCCTATTATATTTTCTATAGAGTATATAGTTTTTCCAGCTGCAATAGTTACTATTATTTTATTATCTATTACGTCTTTAATATTATCAAGTATTATATCATATATATTAGGTTTTACAGCAATAACAATTATGTCTGACCTTAATACAACTTCTCTTGAATCTTTTGTTGTATTTATATTAAATTCATCTTTTGCATTATTTAAAGTATTTTCACTTAAAGCTGACGCATATATGTTTTCAGGTCTAATAAGCTTTGAATTTATAATTCCTTTAATCATAGCTTTAGCCATATTACCACAACCTATAAATCCTATTTTTTTATTCATATCATTCTCCTTATGTTTTTATTTATATATAAACAAGTATAACAAATCATTGATATTATTACATGCAGATTATATAAAAAATAAAGTCACAAGTTTTACTCGTGACTTTATTTTTAACAAAATTTCATATGGTTTTTAATTTTAGAATTATTTATGTTTTATAAATAAAGCTTTGTTTCTAGCCTTCTATCATACTCAGACCATTCATCATCGCTTGTATTATCTTTTATTTGAACTATCTTATTCATAGTAGCATCGACTGAATCTGCATAATTTATTATAAATGATTCTTCCATGTTAGCTGGCCTTGGAGAACCATATTCTATTTTACCATGATGTTGAGTTACACATCCTTTTATTCTTCTTATAAAGTCTTCACTAAATGTATAATCTATATTATTAAAAGCTCTATCTAACATTTGTACTCCAATTACTATATGTCCTTCTAATTCTCCTTGTAGAGTATACTTAAATGGACCATGGTATTCAAGTTCATATAATTTACCTATATCATGAAGCTTAGCACTTAATATTGCTATTTCTTTTCTTTTGCAAGAGTATCTTTCACATAACACTTTTGTCAAGTACATTACATTTAAAGTGTGTTCAGCAAGACCTCCTATATAATTATGATGCATGGATACTCCACCTATAGCTTCTTTAAATTTATTTAAAAATTCTTCATCTTTGAAAAAATAATCATTTAATAGTTTACCTTCTGTAGATATTATATATTTTTTTGATATTTCTTCTATTTCATTTAGTATATTTTCTATAGGCTCTTTAGTTGTTGGTAAATAATCCTTGAGGTCATAATCCTTAATTTCATCAAATTCTTCTATATCTAATATAGAATTCTTCTTACAATCTATAGATAAAACTTTACCTAATGGTACTCTGTAAGGAAGTTTAGCTTTAATATGACCACTTTTATCACTCATATTAAATACATATTTATTACCATCCCTATGAAGATATTTCATAACCATAAGAGAGGTTTTTATTTGTTCATTATTTTTAATATCTCTCAAAAAGATTTTTTTATTACCCATAAAATTCACTCTTTCTTTAAAGATCATTATTTAAGTAAGTTTCTATTCTTCTTTACTTGCATCAGTGTTTTCATCTTTTCCTCTTTTTACCTTCACAAAGTATTCAGTATGAAGCAATTCATGTGCCTTATGGCTTAATGGATGATCTAAGTGATTGTCGTAGATTGCTCTTACCTTAGGATTATCTTTGGATACTCTAAGGTCTAATGATCTATCTATGGAATTTAAACCTTCAGCTCTTTGTTGAAGAGTTTCAAGTCTTTTTTTAGCTTTAGGTTGTCCACCTCCACCAACACATCCATAAGGACATGCCATTATTTCAATAGCATGAAAAAATTCTTCTTTATTTCTTATTTTATCAAGGAGTTTACCAGCTTCTCTTAAACCATAGGCAATACCTATTCTTAATGTTAAATCATTAACTTTAACTTCTGCTACCCTTAGACCATCCCATCCTCTAAGAGATTCAAATTCAACTTTTTCTAGTTTTTTACCAGTCATATTTTCATAAAGAGTCCTAGTCGCAGCTTCTATAACTCCTCCTGTTCTACCAAATATTATTCCTCCTCCTGTGTAGTCACCCAGTACCGAATCAATAGGAGAATCCTCTATTTGACTTAAATCTATATTTGAATCTTTAAATAACGTCATTAATTCACTAGTTGTTATAACGTAATCAACGTCATAATTAAGATCACGTGAAAACTCTGCCCTTGAAGCTTCGTATTTTTTTGCTATACAAGGCATTATAGAAACCAATGTTACCTGGTCTCTTTCTAGCCCTTTTTCTTTTGCCCAAATATCTTTTGCAACCGTTGCAAACATCTGCATAGGTGACTTAGCAGATGATGGTACGTCTAACATATCAGCATAATTTTGTTCTATAAATTTAACCCAAGCAGGACAACAAGATGTAAGTATTGGAAGTCTTACACTTTTATCACCTGAGTAATATTTTTCAATTCTCTCTTGAAGTTCAGCAGCTTCCTCCATAATAGTTAAATCTGCAGCCCAAGTGGTATCGAATACATAATCTACGCCAATCTGTCTAAGCGCCGATGATATTTTATTTTCCACATTAGTACCAGGTTCAAGTCCAAAAGCTTCACCTATTGCAACTCTAACAGCAGGTGCCATTTGAGTTATTACTAACTTATTTGGTGTAGCTAGATCTCTTAAAAATCTAAAAGTATTATTTCCTGTAGTTATAGCATTTACTGGACAAGCAGCTACACATTGTCCACAGTGGGTACATCTTGTATAATCTATGTAATGTCTACTTTTTCTTTCTCCTTCAATACAATCAACCGGACAAACTCTTTTGCAAGCTCCACATCCTATACATTTTTTAGTTATAGATAGCTTTATAAGATGGTTACACTGAAATGTATAACATCGGTGACCTTCTATATGTTCTTTTATCTCATCATAAAACTTATCTATAATTTCTTCCATTATATTGTGTTTTTGATTAACTTTTTCTTTTACTGTACTTGCAAGTCTTCTTAGAAAGAAAATATCTCTCATATTCGCTCTACCTTTGCTGATTCTATCAAGTAGCTTCCACATTCTTATTATCTCTTTTTTAGCAACTAAATAGTTATCTAAACTACCATCTTGCATCTTACCTAAAAGATAATCTATATAAAATTTAGCATATTGTATTATACAGTCTTCGTCAGAAAGAATTATTATAGTTTGACTTGTGTTTTTATCAAATAATTTAAAATCTAATTCTTGATCTAAATTATCTTCAGTTATAAATCCTCCAAATGGCATACCTAGTTGTGCTGCTTTAAATCCACTATCATTTAATAGCCCTCCTGCCATAGTTATTATTTCAGCAAGTGTTGCACCTTTAGGAACTTCTATTATACCTGGAGAATTAATTTTTCCAGAGATAGCAATTCTTCTTTTACCTTCTTTTGTTAATTTTTTTAATTCTTCTTCACTAAAAACGCTAAATACAGAACCAAGTGAACTATGTATTATAGTTTGTCTTTCATTTGCCATGTCTGCACCTCTTATATAATTTTTATAATTTACTATTTAATTTTCCCGTAAGTTTTAATCTTATTCTTTAAAAAGATAAAATAAAAACCTGATGCTATCAGGTTTTTATTTTATCTTTTCTATTAATTTTTTTAGTAATATCTGTTTTATTTCATTATTTATATTTACAGATTCTTGGGGTTTCTTCTTTGAATTTTTCTGATTTATCTTTTTAGTCTTAGAATTTTTGTTGTTTTTTTTAGACATTTTACCCCTCCATTTTATAATTTTCTTTTAGTATATATATATTCAAAAAAATATATATAGTTACATAAAACAAGATAATCTGTCGTTTTAAAAAACATATATAATATATTTTAAGTATAATAAAAAAAGTGCAACTAAATTAGTTACACTTTTTTATTTCATTATATACCCAAGTCCTCTTCTAGTCTCTATATAATCCTTAAGACCTATTTCTTCTAATTTTTTTCTAAGTCTATTTATATTTACAGATAGTGTATTATCATCAACATATAAGTCTGAATTCCACATGTAGTTCATTAATTCTTCTCTAGTTACTATTTTCTCTTTGTTTTTTATAAGGTAAGATAATATCTTTATATCATTTTTACTAATTTCTAAAGAACCTATAGATGATTTTACAGTTCCCTTTGATAGGTTTAAACTTAAATCCTTGAATTCAAGAATATCCATATTTTCTGAATCATTATAAACTCTTTTTAATACAGAACTTATACGTGCTAAAAGTATTTGTGTATTATAAGGTTTAGTTACAAAATCATCTGCACCTAAATTTATACTCATAAGTTCATCTACTTCATTGTCTCTACTTGTAACTATTATTATTGGTATATTAGAAATTTTTCTTATCTCTCTACATATATAAAATCCATCATATATAGGTAAATTAATATCTAATAATATCAAATGTGGTTTTTCATTTTCTATATCCTTTATTATATTTTCAAACTTGTCTGATGCAAATACTTCATAACCATATCTATTAAGTAATGCTTTTAACTCTTCTCTTATAGTCTTTGAATCTTCTATAATCATTAGCTTTTTCATATTTTGTCTCCTTATATGACTACTTAACTTCAATTATACATACATTAGTCTGTGGTGGTATACTTAAGGTCATAATGTTAGAATGATATGCGACTACAAAGTCTCCTATATTTAAATCTTTAACAGATATTTCATTATACTCGTTATCTAGTATTAAAGTTTTATCAGAATATACAAGCCTTGTATAAGTGTATATATTACCTGGCTCTTCGCCTATAGTTATAAATATATACTCACCGTTTTCAAAACTAGTTATATCAATTATAACTCCTTTTTTATAGCTAGCATATTTCATAATATACCTCCTAAAACTCATTTTAATGTATGATATTCTTTAGATTTATATTATGTTAATCTATTCTTTTTAAAACTTTCTAGAGAACATCCTTTATAACTCTTAATGCATTTTTATACATCATTTTATCGATTTCACATTCTTTAAATCCAGCTTTTTTTAGTGAGTAATAAAGTTTTTCCATTTCACCTATATCATAAACTTCGACTGCATTTTCTATTCCATCAAAATCACTTCCTATAGAAATTACATCTATTCCACCAATATTTGCTATATGTTTTATATGATATATTATATCATCTATTTTAGTTATGGAGCTTTTTCCTGTAAAATAACTACAGAAATTTATTCCCATAACACCACCACTATTTGCTAATATTTTTATCATATCATCACTTAGATTTCTAGTTACATTAGTTATACTTCTAGCATTTGAATGTGATGCTACAAATGGCTTTTTAGATATATTCGCTACATCATAAAACCCTCCATCATTTAAATGAGAGACATCTATTATCATATTAAGTTCGTTCATGCATTCAACTACTTTTTTCCCAAATGGCTTTAAAGAATTGTATCTAAAATCGTGATTATTATGAGGATAACCTATTTCATTTTCATAATTCCAAGTTAATGTTATTAATCTAACACCTTTATCATGTATTTTATATAAATTATCTATATTTCCATTTATAGCTCCTCCTTCTTCGATTGAAAGAATTGCTGATATTTTATTATTATTAATATTAGATACTATATCCTGATAACTTGTTACTAGACCTATATACTTCCTATTTTTAATTATCTCTTTATTAAATTTTTCATACATGTCTTCAAACCTTTTATATGGATCTAACCTATATTTATTTAGGTCAAAATATAATGCAAATACTTGTAAAATAGAATTTGATTTTCTTAACTTTTTTATGTCTACAGAAAAATTATTTTCATATAAATCTTTATCTTCTTCCAACAATCTATCTATTGTATCACAATGTAAATCTATAAGCTTCATAATAGTCATCTCCCTTATCTTAATTATATATTAGATTATAGATTTAAAATAAAAATAAAGCTACTAATTTAGCAGCTTTATTTTTATTAATTATTTTATATTATTCACTATACCTGTTAGTATACTATCTAATTCCATACTTATTTCATTTACTCCATTGTGAGTTATATTTATTATTTCTTTAGTCATAGGAAGTTCTCCAAGTAACTTTAAATTCATTTCACTCAAGAATTTTTCAGTTTCTTCTCCTTCAAATAACTTTATTTTTTTATCGCAATCAGGGCATTGTATATAGCTCATATTTTCAACTACACCTAATATATCAATATTTAGCATTTTGGCCATATTAACAGCTTTGGCAACTATCATTGATATCATATCTTGAGGAACTGATACCATTACTATTCCAGTTAAAGGAATAGACTGCATAACAGTTAGTGCTACATCTCCTGTACCTGGAGGCATATCTATTAATAAATAATCTAAATCTTCCCACATAACATCCCTATAAAATTGCTTTACAGTATTTCCTATTAATGGACCTTTCCAAACTATTGGCTGATTTTCATTATCTACCATGTAGTTTACAGACATAGTTTTTATATTTTCTTTAGTTATTACAGGGTATATATCTTTACCATTTGGAGATATAGCTCTCTCATTTGATACTCCCATAAGCCTTGGAATACTAGGTCCTGTTATATCAGAATCAAGAATCCCAACCTTATATCCCATTTTATTTAATTTCTTAGCAAGTAGTGCTGTTACAGTTGATTTACCAACGCCACCTTTACCACTCATAACACCTATAACTTTTTTTATATTATTTTTTGGATTATTTTCTATATTACAAGTAGATTGGCTCTTACAACTTGATTTTGATGGACATGAACTACAATTTGACATTTGTATCCTCCTAAAAGTTTTAGTTTATCTAAATTTTAAATTATATATAATATTATTTAATGACTATATACCCATTATATCCTTATATAAACATTTTTAGGCACAAATTTTGTATAGGTTAAAAATCTTTTTATAGATAAATCTATTATTTGAAAGGATATACTATATGAGCAACTTTAGAAAAGATGAATACAAAAAAACTATAGAATATGCTAAAAAGCTTCTTAATAATAATGTAGACATGACAGATATAGTAGCTAAAACTAATTTAAGTAAGGAACAAGTAAAAGATATTATGATAAAAAAAGAAAAAGAGTTAAATGATAAACAAGATAAGTTTTTTACATATATGAAATTTTTTATTTGTTATAGTTTATATAAAGTATTTTAAATTTTCATGAACAAATTTCATCATTTTACTACAAAATAGTTGCATTAAATTTAATATAAATAGTATTATATATAAAGTATGTAAAAGAGGTGAATTAAATGAAAATTTTAGAAAAACTAAAATATAAAAGAAGTTTACTATCTATTGTAATATCAATACCATTGTTTTTTGCAGGATGTACTAGTAAAACTTCTAATTCTAAAGTATTATATAGTCAAATTTCTAATCATAAGAGTAATGTAAGTCAAAGTTTAGATGTAAATTCTAAAGATGTAATAAAAGCTACTGTTGATAGAGTTGTAGATGGAGATACAGTTGAAATAATACTTCCTAATAATAAAGAAGTTGATACTAGATTATTATTAATAGATACTCCAGAAACTAAGCATCCAAATATTGGTGTACAAAAATATGGTCCGGAAGCTTCTGAATTTGCTAAATCATTGCTAAAAAAAGGAGATACTGTTTACTTTGAACTTGATGGAAAAACTTCAACAGATAAATATGGAAGATATCTTGGATATTTATGGTATACATGCCCTGAACACAAAAAATTAGAAATGTATAATGAAAGAGTTGTAGAAGAAGGATTAGCAAGAGTTGGCTATATATACAACCAAACTAAACATCTTGATGCACTAAATAAAACTCAAAGCGAAGCTAAATCTAATAAGTTGAATATATGGTCAATTAATGGGTATGTAACTGATAAAGGATATGATATGTCTAAGATAAATGAAGAGGAAAGTTCTAATACTATAAATTCAAATGATAAAAATGTAGTATATGCTAATGGTGGTAATAGTAAGTCTAACTCCTATCATAAATCAAGAACTTCTCATGGAATGAAGGGCGCTATAAAATTGACTGAAAAAGAAGCTTTAAATAAAGGTTACAGTCCATGTTCTAAATGTTTTAAATAAAAAGTACTATTTACATATATATTTTTTAATTTAATATTATTTATTAGAGAATAAAATTAGAAAAAGTACTTACTAAAGTTATTTAACTTTAGTAAGTACTTTTTCCTTTCATTTTACATGGATATTATTTAATTATCGTATATATTCCATCACAATCAGAGCATTTATAATCTGGCTCTTTATTTTCAGTAATTTGAACTGATATAGATTTACATTTATTACATTTTAACTTATAAATATTCCCTTTTTCTAAAAGTGAATCTATTAAAATATTACCCTTTTTACTCATATTTTTCCCTACCTTTTAATAATATGTATTCTTATATTATCATATATTCTCTTTAAGTATATATATCTTCTTCATCTGGTTTAAATAATGAATTTTTCTGAGATGTATATATAGTACTTCTACCTGCAAACACATAGCTTATTGCACAAACTATAAATAGATATTCTATATTCGAAGAACCAAATAGCTCTATTCCCATTATAAATGATGATATAGGAGTTTTGGTTGCTCCAGCAAATACAGCTATCATACCCATACCTGCTAAAAATGAAATAGGTAATCCAACTATTCCAGCAAGTAAATTTCCAAGTGTAGCACCTATTACAAATAATGGAGTTACCTCACCACCTTGAAAACCTACAGCTAAAGTAAGTGAAGTTAATACTAGTTTTATTATAAATGAATCTTTAGAAACTACTGTTGTAAATGAATCACTTAGTAAATCCAAACTTAATCCTAAATATATTCTGGTTCCAAGTATTAATACAATAATTATAATTATTATTCCGCCTATAAAACTTTTTAAAGTTGAATTTGGTATTTTTTTGCTAAAAAATTTCTTTAATTCATGTGTAAGTTCTGCAAATAGTTTACTAGTAAGACCAAATAAAGCCGCACACAATATTACCTTAAAAAATACATCAACGCCACCTATAACATCAACTACATTGTAATGACTGTGGTGAACATTAAGTAATTTAGCTATAAAATTTCCAATATAACTTGATACAAAACATGGTATTATAGCTTCGTATCTCATTTTGCCAATAGAGCTTACCTCAAGTCCAAATACGGTACCTGCTATAGGTGTTCCAAACACTACTCCAAAACCACTGCTAACTCCACTTATTATTAATATTGTATAATCTAGTCCTTTTAATTTTAGTATTCTACCTATCTTTGCTGAAATACTTGCACCTATTTGTACTCCAGTACCTTCTCTACCTGCTGATCCACCAAATAAATGAGTAATAAATGTTCCAAAAAATACCAGTGGAGCCATCCTAAACGGTATATGGCCTTGACCTTCATTAATTCTTTCAATTATAAGGTTATTTCCCTTAGCTGAGTCTCTTCCAAACTTGGCATATAAGTAACTTACTAATGCTCCTCCTAATGGAAGTAGGTATAAGAGCCAAGGATTAGATTTTCTTGTACTTGTTGCAAATTGTAAACAATTTAAAAATAAAGATATTACTAATCCAACTACAGCACCAGATATAGATGCTAGCACAAACCATCTTAGAAAGGAAATTAATATCAAGCTACTTTCTTTGATGTGAACCTTAATTTTATGCAACATTTTCACCTCTTATTTCGTTAAATTTCTATTTTTGTACTAACAATATAATACTCTTTTTATTATGGAAGTCAACATTTTTTACTTTTTATAAATATGATTTTATATACTTTCACAATAAATATTTTATAAATTATATAGACATACTAACTATAAAGATATGATAGTAGAAAAATTGTTATGAAGAAAAATACTAGTTTAGAATTTAATTCAGAGAGTAATGTCAAAATGACTAATACTACTAAAAAAAGGTTAGAAGGTACTTGTCCTTCTTTTGAAAAAAGATCTAAGATGTTTAAAAATGAGAAAAATAAAAAGTATACAAATAAATTTAAATAATAAAAATAGATTATGGTTATATAACCATAATCTATTTTATCTTTATATAAAATTTAATATATCACTAGGTTCATTTAAACTTATAGTTGCATTTATATTTTTATCTACAGCGCCCCATAAAGCTAAAGCAAAGTCTACTTCACAATTCTTAGAACAATTATAGTCCGATATGGAGTCCCCTACATATAATGTATCATATGGATTTATATTTAGTATTTCCATTACTTTTTTTAGTGGTTCTGGGTGTGGCTTATGATATTTTGTATCTTCTTCTAATACTATAGCATTCATACACTCATGAAGTCCTGTAGGCATAAAGTCAATTTCATATTGAGACTTATTTTTAGAACTTACAATGCCACATATTATATTTTTAGAGTGCATATGTTTTATAATATCTTTAATGTCATCATAGAGTGTTGCCTTTTTTTCATATTCATTTACATACTGAACCCATTTTTCATAAGATTTGTCAATATTATTAAAACCTAATATCTCTAAAGTTTTCTTTCCTGGAAGACCCAAGGCAAATAAAAGACTTTCATATGTCATATCTATTTCTTTTTCTTCTTTAATTAGCTTGATTAATGGATATATGTTCATATTTGCTGTATTTAATATAGTACCATCAATATCAAATATTATATTTTTATATTTTTTCATTATATCCCCCCCTTTCCATTTTATAGTACCTTATTTTATATGTATTTTCTACATATCATTTTAGTATTCTAAATTATTTAGATTATACTTTGATAATTCTTTTTTCAATATTTCTCCCTGTTCCTTCGTTATTATATTTTTAGATACAATATTATCTACATTTTTTATTTTAAGTGCATTTTTTTGATATTTATAGTTATTGATATGAGCTTCATATCTTTTATTTTCCATTTTATCAGATATATATTTGTTTATAGCTTTAGCATCTGTGTTACTTAATACTTTTTCTTGTCTAAGTTTTTCTATACAGATTCTCAATATAAACTCTGCTCTTTTTACTTTTTGTTGCTCTACGGTAAATTTGTACTCCATTATAGGTTCATTTGCATAAGAATTTATATTAACTGATATAACTAAAAATAAAAATACTATACAAAGTATTGATATGTATTTTTGTATTTTTTTCATGTCTTTACCTCCATAATGTAAAAAGTATTTTTAGTTTATATATAAATATTTTACATATTATATGTAGTAATTTATATATAATGCTAAAATAAAAATTCATATTGGAAAAATATAGATATATCAATCTTTTATTAATTTTTTTATGCTATAATAAAACGACTAAAATTTAATTAGGATGGTGATTTTATGAGAACTAAAACAAAGAAAGGTTTTATAGGAGCTTTAGTTGCAGGAGCTTTAGCTTTAGTTGGATGTTCTTCAAATGATGAAATGGCTGATGAGGTTAGAACTCCACCTGAAAAGCTTCCTATTGCTACTATAATATTTAAAGACTTTGGAACTATTAAGGCTGAACTATACCCTCATATAGCCCCAAATACAGTTAGTAACTTTATATACTTAGCTAATAATGGTTTTTATGATGGCTTGACTTTTCATAGAGTAATAAAAGACTTTATGATTCAAGGTGGGGACCCTGATGGCACTGGTATGGGTGGCCCTGGATATAGTATTTATGGAGAATTTACTAAGAATAAGTTTAAAAATGATTTAAAGCATACTAAAGGAGTATTATCTATGGCTAGAAGTCAAAATAAAAATAGTGCTGGAAGTCAATTCTTTATAATGACTAAGGATTCTCCTCACTTAGACGGCCAATATGCTTCTTTTGGTAAGGTTGTTAACGGGATAGATGTAGTTTCTAAAATAGAAAATGTTGAGACTGACAAAAATGATATGCCTACTAGAAAAGTAGTTATAGAGTCAATTAAAGTAGATACATTTGGTACTACTTATGATGAACCTAAAAAAATGTAGTCATATTCTACTTGTAGAATAATTTATTAAACTATAATAAATTATTTCAAATAAAGACCACTTCTTGGATAATTTATCTAGCCAAGAAGTGGTCTTTATTTATATAAAGCTTTTTAACCAGTTTTTAGTTTCTTCATCAGAAAATGTTACTTCTACTGTATTTAAGTATATATTTTTATACTCTATTTTATTAATATTAAACTTCCTGAATATTAAATCTATCTCATTTGTTAAATCTATATTAGATACTGTTCGATTATCTGTATTTAACGTTACATATATTCCATCTTTATAAAAATCATATAATGGATAATTATTAAAATCATCTATTGCTTTAGTTTGAATATTACTTGTTGGGCACATTTCAAGATATACTTTGTTTGATTTTACTAAATCATAAGCTTCTTTCATATCTTTTATTCTAACACCATGGCCTATTCTTTTTGCACCTAGTAAATTTATAGCATCTATAACATTTTGACCACTTGCAGCTTCCCCTGCATGTATTGTTACATTATATCCATACTCTCTAGCTTTATCTATTACAGGTTTAAATTTATTGCAAAATCTTTCTTCCTCACATCCTGCTAAATCTATAGCTACTACTCCCTTATTTATAAATCTTTTCCCTGCTTCTACAACTTTAAGTCCATCTTCTACACTCATAGTTCTTAAACAAGATAATATTACATTACCCTTTATATCATATATATTTTGAGCTTCTTTTATTCCGTCTATTACACTTTGTATTATCTCTTCTACACTTAGTCCTTTATTAGTGTGTAAAAGTGGTGCAAACCTAACCTCTATATATTTTACATTTTCTCTTTGTGCATCTTCTAAAAGTTCAAAAGCTATTTGCTTTAAGCTTACTTTACTTTGCATTACTTTATTTGGTAAGTCAAATTTCTCTAAGTATTCATTAAGCGATGCACAATCTTTTTTTATCATTACCAATTCTTTTATTTCATTTTCTTTATATGAAGGTATCTCTATATTTTCCCTCTTTGCTATATCTATTATTGTTTGTGGTCTAACACTCCCATCTAAGTGACAATGTAGTTCTATTTTGGGTAATCTTCTCATAATAAATTGCCTCCCTAATGTTTTATATTTTTAGTTTTTTGTATAAAAAAATTCTTGATCACAAAGAAGTTTATACATTAAAATCAAGTAAAACTCCTTCGTAATCAAGAATTATAGGTTCTTGGTAGAAACTCCCAAACCATATTATTGGGATTATACGTAGACTATTTAAATTGTTTATTTCTAATGATTTTATTATCTTTTTGTAGTATTGTCAACATATTTTTATATTAATAATCCATTTTTTTATGTAAAATAAAGTTAATACATTTATTTGGGGGATTAAGCCATTGCATGAAATTAAATACAAAAATAATTCTATAAAATATTCTATAATAAAAAAATCTAATATAAAAAATATTTATATTAAAGTTAAATATCCTGGTATAGTTACTGTAACTTCACCAAGTGATATATCTAATTTCCATATTAATGATTTATTAAAATCTAAGATTCATTGGATATTAAATAAATTACATGAACTTGATGAGATAAATTTTAGTACAAAAAAACTTGAACTTATAGATGGGGATAATATTTATTACCTTGGAAGTCCATATACATTAAGAATTAATAATAATAAATTCTTATCTAAAAATAGTATATATTTAAAAGAAAATGAGTTTATAGTAGACATAAGTTCTCATATAGGTATATCAAATAGACGTAATGTGATTTATGAATTACTCAAAGAATGGTTTATAACTTCTGGTAATAAAAAAATTAAAGAAAGATTAAATATATACTCTAAAATTTTAAATATATATCCTGAAAATATTAAAGTTAAAGAACAAAAGACTACGTGGGGGACTTGCTCTTCTCTAGGTAATATATACATAAACTGGAGGATATTTTTAGCGCCTATTGATATTATTGATTATGTATTAGTGCATGAGTTATGTCATTTAAAACATATGAATCATTCAAAAGAGTTTTGGAACTTAGTTGAAAGTGTAATACCAAATTATAAAAATAAAAGAAAGTACCTGAGAGATAATTCAAATAAATTAAAAATATAGTTATCTTGTAATACTAGGTAAAATTTATCTTAACTAAAAATGTATATCATCATTAACTTTGGCAAAAATTATTAAATACATAATTACTTACTTTCTATATGTAAATGAAGTATTTAATTTTAAAAGCTGGAGGATATAATGAATAAATTTAAAAATGAAAATATACTAATAGGTGCATTTCTTATTTTATTGTCACTATTTTTGCACTATATACATTACTTAATATTTAAAGATGCTCATCACACTTTGATATTTTTATTTGCAGATATAGCCTTTATACCTATGGAAGTATTTTTCACAACATTATTTATAGACAAATTACTAGAAAAAAGAGAAAGAGCGCATATAGTAGAAAAGCTTAGTTTACTAATAGGCGTATTCTTTACAGAGATAGGAACTAAATTACTGAATCAGTTTACTATTTGTGATAAAAATATTAGTAATATTGGAAATATGGTTGATTTAGATAGACTAATAAATGATGTTGATTATTTTAAAAATATTAAATTAATTACATCTAAATATGACTATAAAATTGATTTAAATAATATTGACTTAACTGTAATAAAAGATTCTCTTCATGAAAGCAAGAACTTACTTGTAATTTTAATAAGTAATGAATATTTACACGATCACGAAACTTTTACAGAAACTATTATGGCACTTTTTCACTTAAAAGAAGAAATTGATACTAGATACAATATAGATATTAAAGAATATGAAAAGGAGCATTTGGAAAGTGATATATCTCAAGTTTATCGATATCTAACTTATATGTGGTGTCATTATATCAATTATTTAAGTTATAATTATCCTAGTTTATATGTAAAAGCACTTATAAACAATCCTTTCGATACTCGCTCTAAGAAAGAAAAAGATGAAGTATATTTAAAGCATTTTAATGTATATAAATAATTTATAAACTTAAAAGATTATATAGTACTTAAAAACTAAAAAAATAAGCAATATACCAAAATAAGTATATTGTTTATTTTAAATCCATTCATAAATAGAATATTGTAATTATCATCTAGAAAATATAAATATATAATTTACTTTTTACAATATGACATACAACTTTTGGCATATGCTTAGTATACACTTATATTCTACAAGTAAATATATAAGCATAGAGCTACAAACTTGTTTAGTATATATGAACAACTAGTATAATTGGACGTAAGTGACCTGACCAAAGTTTATACATTTTGTCTTTGGCCTTTTGTATTAAAATTTATATATAAATATATGTAGAAGTACATAAAAATACTCCCAAACTATTACTCTGGGAGTATTGCAACAAATGCACTGTAATTATACTTTTCAAACTGGTTACTTAGCCCTTGAAATGTTTTTACACTACATCCACTTAATAAGAGATCAAGAAGCTAAAATAGCATTCTTGCATTTATTTGTACTTTAATTGCTCCAAGTTGATTTGCTAATTATATTTTACTAAGATAAAATGTAGCTAATATATAAGATTTTTTTATTTAGTATTTTATTAGAATTATTGTCTATATTCTGTAAAGTCGTAAACATCCATTAATGCCTCGCCAAATCTTTGATAGTGTACTACTTCCCTTTCTCCTAAAAATCTAATCATATCTAGCTTAAGCATACTTATCGCTATATTGGTTGTATGAATTTAAAGCGTTTTTATCTTCTGGATTATTATCTAAATATAAATTTAATTCTATACAAGCAAAACTATATTCTAAAACTTTATCTAAAAGATCTCTTCTACTTAATCTCATTAACATCTATCCTCTCTATGTTTAAATTCGTGAATTTATTTTTTAATGCTGGTATATATATAGTGATTTTAATAGTTTTTAATAATAGTAAATAATCAAATTGATCTTATTTTCATAGATAAGATTTATAAATAATCATTCTGAGTTCTCTATAAATTTTGAGAATATAATATCAATTTAATATATAATTTTCATTCTTTAGACACTTTGTGAGCATGTTCAATTAAAAAACATAAAGCATCAAATTTTTCGATAAGATATGACGTATACTTATATATCAATAGACTATAATGGACCACTGAAGTACGATCTATCCATGATTAATTTAATCATAAGATTAGATATAAATTAAGCCAGTTATACAGTAAATGCATATGAATCATTTTAGATAATAATATGATTTTTTAATCTAAAAGCAAATTATTAAATGTTTGTATAATATTTTTTATAATTTATTTCTTATCATATAAAACACATTGAGTAGAATATTACATTTATTCAATAGGTTAAGAAAAAATAATTATACTTATAAAAAGGGGACATTTTTATTAAATCATCATAATAGGAAAATAAAACGTTAAATTTAAGATTTAAGAGGATGGACACTCTTAAAAATAAGAAGTGCAAATATGAAATTATTATTTGAAAGGTTAAATTATCTAAAATCATTTAAAAAATTTAACTTTTTGACCTTTATAGAACCTAATTACTCTGAAATAGTTGACATAATAAACTTATTAGAAGATCACCCTGTAACAGCTAAGAATTAATAAAAATACTTGATAACTTTCAAAAACATATAAAATGTATTCCTGGTAAATCTACACAAAAAATATTAATAAAGGAATTAAGTATTCTATTTTCACATTTCTTTTTAACTGTTGCTTTTCTAGTCTTTTTTGTATAACTTCTAATATATATTTCTTTATCATATAAGATTTCTTCATTTTGTTCTAAGTCTAAAATTCAATTCTGAGCTAATGCATTTTGTTTTAAGGGCTGTATTATCTGAAAGTTATAGATTAAAAGAGATCAATGAGAATACATGTAATTTTATATAAAAAGATGAATTTGAAGCACATGTTTATACTAAAGAGGAAACATACAAACGTTACATTAGAGTTATTATCTGGAACAAATATTAAAACTGTTGTTAATAGATTAGGACATAGTGATATTAAGATTAGTATGAATAAGTATAGTCATGTTTTAGAAGAAATGGACAAAGAGACTTCTAAAAATCTTAGTAATATTTTATTTAAATAATTGTCAGTTTTTATATAAATGTCAGTTTATTGCTAGCTAGTTTACTGCTATTAAATAATATTCAATATAAAAAATAAATAAGCAATATACCCAAGTTTACTGAGAAAGTATATTGCTTATAGAATGTATTCTACTCGTAAACAGAGTATTGATCCCAAATTTTTTCTAAATCACTAAAGTGTTCTTTTATGTCTTCTTTTTCTTTCATACCAACAGATACGATTAAAGCATTCGCTATACTTAATGCAGGTACTAGTGAATCAACAAATGATGCCATATTACTTTTTACTAATAATACATCATCTGCTAAAGATGCAACTGGCGCAAATAAGCTATCTGTTAATGATATTATATGAGCTCCTTTTTCTTTAGCATAACTTACTATTTGATATGACTTTTTAGAATATCTTGGGAAGCTTATAGCTATTATTACATCTTCTTCATTTATTTTTACTATTTGCTCAAATGCGTCCCCCATATCCATTCTTATTATATGAACGTTATCAAGTATTATATCTAAGTAAAAGCCTAAATATTGAGCTATAGTAAATGAACTTCTCATACCTAATATATATATTTTTCTGGCCTTAAGTATCTTATTTGCAGATTCCTCAAATGCTTTTTCATCTATTGTTTCTAGTGTTGATTTTATATTATCTATATCACCTTTTAGTATTTTATTAAGTATTGTACTATCATCTGAATATTCTTTTGCCATTTCCACTCTTTGAACTGTTGTAAGCTTATTTTTTATGAGTTCTTGTAGTGCTTCTTGAAGTTTAGGGTATCCAGAATAACCTAGTGCATTTGCAAACCTTACTACTGTAGATTCACTAACTCCTACTGTTTCCCCCAATTTGCAAGCTGTCATAAAAGCTACTTTATCATAATTTGATAGTATATATTGAGCTATTAGCTTTTGTCCTTTACTAAGTCTTGGATATTGTGCTTGTATGTCTGAGATAAGTTTTTTACTATCTTTTAAGTCTCTAGTATCTTCCATTTCTTTCTCCTTATAATTTATATATTACTAAAATTTCTATATTCTTTTAGAAATGATTCTATATTCAAATTTTCTTTATTTTTAACTTCTGATTGAGCATCAATTATTATTATACCACTTTTACATATATATTTTAAATATTCATTTTAAGATTTTATATAAAAAATGTATATAATTTTATTTTTATCTAACATTATATAATTAATTCTTTTAAAAAAATTTTTCAGAAATAAATCAGCTAAAAAACCATGCTTAAAGCATGGCTTAATACTCTTTTTTCTTTTCTATCAAAATAAGCTCTGGTGGATTATTTATTTGATTTATAAATTTACATTCTAATACATTAAATTCACTTTGATTTAAATTTTTAACAAAATTATACACATGATTTTTTTCTTCTAATCCACCTTCATGCCCTGTATAAATTGCAAGACTTATTACACCATGAGGCTTAAGTAGCTTTAAACTATTCTCTATAGCCTTTATTGTTGTATTTGGTTTTGTTGTAATCATATGCTTGGCTCTTGGTAAATACCCCAAATTAAATACTACACATGAAATTTCTTTATCAATATATTTGTCCATATTTTCATGACCATCTAAAATAAGTTTTACCCTAGAAGATAAACCTTCTTTTTCTAACTTTTTAGATGTTGATTGTATAGCTTCTTCCTGAACATCAAAGCTATATACAAAACCATTTTTTCCTACTTTCTTAGCAAGATATGTTGTATCGTAACCATTACCCATAGTAGCATCTACAACTATATCTCCCTCATTTATTATTTGTTCTAGATACAATTTATTTATGTCTATTACCTTAGTTAGATATTTAGCTTTTATCATAATTCACCTACTTTATACCCTTTAAGTATTTTATCTCATCACTAGTTAAGTGTCTGTAGCTTCCTACTTCAGTTTCTTTTAAAGTTATTTTACCCATAGCAACTCTTCTAAGTCTAAGTACTGGATGATTTATAGCTCTACACATCTTTCTTACTTGTCTATTTCTACCTTCATGTATTTTTATTTGACATATTGAATAATTTTTTTCTTCATTTATTTTTACTATTTTAAACTTAGCAGGTGCTGTTTTATAATCTTCTATATACAAACCTTTCTCAAAGTTTTCTATTTCTTCATTAGTTGGTACACCTTTTACTATTGCCATATAAGTTTTATCTATCTCATGTTTTGGATGAGTTAATTTATATGTTAAATCACCATCATTAGTAAGAAGTAATAATCCGCTAGTTTCATAATCTAGTCTTCCAACAGGATATATTCTTTCTTTTATATCAGTTATTAAATCAAGTACACTTGGTCTGTCAAATTGATCTTTTACTGTTGTTATATATCCTTCTGGCTTATTTAAAACTATGTATACTTCTTTTTCATCTAGTACTATTTTTTCTCCATCTATTTCTACTATATCTTTAGCTTCATCTACCTGAAATGATAATTCTGTTATAATTTTCCCATTTACACTAACTCTACCATCATGTATAAGTTCTTCGGCTTTTCTTCTTGATGCTATACCACAAGACGCTATATATTTATTTATCCTCATATTACACCTTCTCTTTAATATTTTATCATGCTAATAATTCACTAATATAAGACTTTTTATTATTACAATTATATATAATAATACATTGTTGTTAAAAACAAAACCCTAATTTTTTTTCGTTTATATGAAATACTATTAATATATCTAATTTAAGTACATTTTTAAGGAGAATATTATGATTTCAAAGGAAAATATAAAGTATTATGTATTTATAGCTTTTATAACTATACTTATATATAAGTTTATAGATTCACCAGAAAATTTATTATCTAATATAAAGGGTTTATTCATGATTTTAAGTCCTTTTTTTATAGGTATTTTATTTTCTCTATTGATAAACCCATTTATGGTATTTCTTGAAAAAAAGTTTAATATTAAAAGAATTTTAAGTCTTTTAATATCTTATATTGGTATTTTTTTGTTAGTATCTATCTGTGCTAATATGATAATCCCCTCTTTAATAAATACATTGAGCACTTTATTAAAGGAGATACCTTATTGTATAAATACTTTACATACAGTACTTACTAAGCATATATCTCATTTAGATATATTAAAACTATTGATATATAAAATAGAAGATGGATTAAATATACTATTAAAAGAACTTAATAATTTATCTTCAAAAACTTCTACTGATATCTTAAATTATATACTTAGTATAACTTCTTTATTTTTTAATATTTTAATGGGTATTATATTGTCTTTTTATATTTTATATGATAAAGAAAATATAATACTAAGTTGTAAAAATTTATTATACGCTATTACCACTACTAAAAAAGCTAATTCTTTTTTAGAATTTTTTAAAACCTTTAATTATATATTTTATCATTATATAGTTGGTAGAATATTAGATTCATTAATAATAGGAATACTAGCTTTTTTAGGATTTAAGTTTATAATTAAAATTGATAATGCTATATTTTTATCATTTATAATTTTTTTAACTAATATAATACCTTATTTCGGTCCGTTTATAGGAGCTATACTACCTATTTCTATGACTTTTCTTTATAGTCCCCTTAAGGCATTTTGGGTATTTATATTTATTTTTATTCTTCAACAAATAGATGGAAATATAATCGGACCTAAGATTATGGGAGATCAGGTTGGACTTAGTCCACTTTGGGTTATATCTGCAGTACTTATAGGAGGACCATTATTTGGTATATTAGGTGTTTTTTTATCTGTTCCTTTTGCAGCATTAATAAAAATTTGTTTGGGTAAATACATAAACAATCAGATAAATATTAAAGATTCAAAATAAGAATTTTCATCAATTAAATATTCTTTTATATTATCTATATGAAATAAAATTTACAATTTAAGTACAATAAATAGCTATGATTTGAATCATAGCTATTTATTGTACTATACAACCTTATTTTAAAATTTTATCTACTATAGTTCGTATTTTTTGTTCTACAGTTTGAGGAATAGGTTGAGTATCTGGATTTGTTGAAGGGATTATAGGAGGTGTTCCCGGTTGATTAGGAACTATTGGTTGTGTTATTTCCATATTTTCTTTTGAGTTTTGCTCTTCTTTTTGCTTTTCTTCAGCTTCTTTTCTTCTATTTTCCTCTTCTTTAGCTAGTATTATAGCTTGAATACTTGAAACTTGCTTTTGTGCATAAATTACACCTTTTTTAGAAGCTTCTTTTGCATTTTCTTTCCTTTCTTTCTGAGCTTTTTGATACTCTTCATCTAATTTTATAAGTTCTTTTTTCTTAGTTAATGCCTCATTTTTAATACTTGATGAACCATCTTTTATATCTTCTATACGTTCAAGTTCTTTTATCGCTTTTTTATAATTTCCTTGATTTTCATATTCATTAGCTTTTTCCATATTAACAGCTTGCATATACATAGCTCTGGCCTCATCATCTGCACTATCGACCTGTAATGCATCTGCTAATATGTCCCTAGCTTTATCATATTCATGTTTTTCTAAAGCAACTTTTCCCTGACTAACTAAATCATCGTCTTCTTTAGAACAACCTACCATTACAATTGATATCAATGATAATAGTAAAATTAATTTTAATTTCATTAAATCCCTCCTTATTATTTAGTAATAATTCTATCATATTTGTTGTTCATATAGGAGAAAATATCGAAATTAATATTTTAAAAAACTTTTTTGTTTTATTTTTAGCTAAAGTGTTGTAAATATTCATTTAGAAACCTAACTTTTTAGCTATTATCACTTTAATTAATAACTTTCTGTAATGTGTTGTATATTTGATATTATTAAAAATATGATTAAACATATTTAAAGTGTAGGCATAATAAATATCTACACTTTTTTAATATTAAATACTATATTATATATAAATACAAATCTTTTATATATATCTAAACAATTTATTTAAAAATATATCTACTATTTCAACTTCACCATCTAACTTATTTACCCTACTTCTTTGTAAATCATCTATTTCTTCCCCTGTTATAACTAATACTTTTGGAGTTTCAAAAAAAGGTATTGTTGATTTTTTTATTTTTTCATCCATGTTTTCATACTTAGAAGTGTTTAATTTCTCATCTATTTTTATGTCTATCAAGATTTGCTTTATATCTCCATATTTATCAATATATTCTACAAATAAATCATACTTTGAATTTCCTACTGATATATTTCTATAGAATCTTTTTATATCATATCCATTATTATTTAGTTTGATTGCCACTTCTGATCCAACAACTACCTTTATAAGTTCTTTACCTTTGTATTGTTTACTTCCATTTAGGTAATATACATATGAATTGTCTTTATACCCTGAATAATTTATATTACATGGATACTTTCTAAGTGTATAATCATTGCACATCTTTCTTAAAGTTTTTTTAAAAGATTTTTTTTTGAATTTCTTCCTTGTCCCAAAAACTTTTCCAAATTGATTTTCCGTCATACACCTAACTCTACTTACTAAAATCAATATCTCTTTTTCTATCCCAAGCATATTGTCTATCTCCTTGAAGTTATTTGATATTAAAGGTCATATATTATTATATTAAGCAAGTACTATAAAATTTACAAATTTTAGGTGATTTATTTAAAAATTCAAATATTATATTTAATTAAACTAAAAAGAAGTAGCAAATTTGCTACTTCTAACTTAAATCATTTATTTTCTTTAGTCATGTTACCTATACTTAAGTTATCAAATTCAACTATATCCACAAATCCCTTTTCCCCTTTTTGGTAAGTTATTTTAACCTTATCTCCTACTTGAGTAAGTGGTAAGTCTATAGATACTTTTGATGTTGCATTAAATACTTTATCACCATTATTTTCTAAAGTCAGATAATAGAAAGTATTCCCTGACTTTACATCTGGGCTAATTCTAGATACAGTACCCTCTACTATTTCTGTTGTTGTATCATTTTCTATTTTTATATTATTTCCTTTCGAAGAAAGTGCCTCTCTATAATTCCTAAGTGCTTCTTCTTTTGTTTCTCCAAGCCCTAATATGCTAAAGTCTTCTACTGATATAAATGCAACCATCTTAACTAATCCTGCTTTATCTTTTAAAGATGAAACATATGTAGGAGTTCCAAGTATATTATACATCACAGGGAATGTTGCTTCATAGTTTTTCTCTTGAACTTTACCCTCTGCAGATCTCATAGCTGCTGCTTCTGTTGCACCTGGTTGTTTATATAATTTAGCTTCTTTAGTACGAGTATCAACTAACATAAACCCTATAGTTGATTCATCTCCACCAGAAGAAGTTATCCCTGTATACCAATATGATTTATCATCATTTCCGTAAACTAAAGATGTTCCTTCAGTTGGAACCAAAACGCCTTCTTCTGATATTACAGAATTTAAAAATCCTTTCACATATAATCCCCAATCATTTATTTGATCTGTTACAAATTCTTGAGGCTGTATTCTATCTATCCATTTTGGTGCATTTTTTATATTATACCTCTTAGTTTCTCCAGTTTCTGCATCTACTGTAGCCACCCCAATAGCATTAGCACCGCTATATCCTATATCATGTTTGTATAATGTTGTAACCCAATAAGGTCTGCCTTCATCATTTATTTCAAGTGTAAAATCTGTCATACCTACATTTACAATTCCTTTTAAATACATATGTCTGTGTAAGTCTTGATGTAGATATGCTTCTGGTTGATATACTATCTTAACAGGTTTCCCGTCTATCTTTTGAACTAATCTTACATCTTGAGGATTACTAGCAGATACCATTACATATCCGTTAGTTCCATCCATGGATGTTATCCATTTTATTAAATCTCTATGTACAAGTGGTGCCACCCAATATAAATTTCCATTTACACTTTGTATATGAAATTTACCAAGTTTAGCAACACTTCCTAATGCTGGTACTTCTCCAACTTTTTTGTCTCCCAATTTCATAGCCATATCTTCATCTACTAAACGAATATCTGCTACACTTACAGGACTTACATCTTTTGTAAAGGTGCTTTCCTTAACCTCTCCTAATAAGTTTCTATATGATTTGGAATGAAGTATTGGTGAAGATGTTATAAATGGAACAGCTATATTATAAACTATAAGTATTATAGCTATAAAAAAATTGTATTTTGCCATTTTAGAAGTCTTTTCTGACCTATCAAGCATCATGTCTAATATGCCTGATAAACCAAAAAATAGTATAAGTGTTGATGTAAATGATATGAAGTCAAAACTTAAAACTGGTAGTTTTATGATTAAATATATCAAAATGACTATAAGTGATATTATGTACGGTTTTATTTTCTTTACCATTAAATACTCCCTTTCTTATTATTTGTATTTAATTACATTATATCCATTTGTTGTAAAAAAATAAATACCTCTTTAAAATAAGAGGTATTTATGCATTAACTGTTCTTCTTAAGTACATATCATTTTTATTTCTATCGTAGTATTTAGAAAGTAATCCTTCGTATTCTAGCACTAAACCTTTATAATCATAAAAATCATTAGGCCTTACTTCATAGGAAGGCTTATTCATAATATCTATATCACTTTTTTCTAGCATATCAGCAACAAAATGTGAACATACATATTTAAATTCTTTTTCTCTAGGTCTATCTATGCTTAGATATAAAAGTGCTTTTACATCATAATCATATTGTTCTCTATTTTCACTTACATTCATTATATTCTTGTATAATTTATGATATTGTTCATCAGTAACATCTAACGAGTAAACACGACACATAGTGTTAGTTCTTATAGCGTATAAACCTTCATTTATATTTTCCTCCACAAACCCTGCAAATATAGGAGTTTTAGGATTTAACCTTCCAAATGAATACATAGGTCTTAATTGTTCATTTAAAGATATTGATACATGTGCATATGGGGTTTTACTTATACGTCTTATAAGAAACGATAATACTGTACCTGTATATGTTGTTATAATATATACTTTTTTCATATTACTCTCCCCCTTCATTAAAATATAACTATAAAATTATATCACAAAAATATATATATAGTAAATGTTTTTGTGAAATTATTTGTCGAAAATTATAAATATTATATTTATATTATTTAATTCTATTTAGGTACATTTCCTGTATGTATTCTATTATTTATTTTTCTTCCAAGTATCCAAGATATAATTACAGCTAAAGCAAATACTACTACTTTAATAGGTTCTTGTAAAACTTTATCCAAATCTTCCCCAATGTAACTTATAAGTAAAAACATTACAAATTTTCCAAATACCATTCCTGATATATAATTTTTTATTTCTGTTCCTGCAAATCCAGATGAAATTGTTACTAAAAAATCTGGTATAAAAGGACATGCATAAGATATAAATATAGTGTTAAATCCTTGCTTATGAATCCAAGAAGTTATCCTTTTTACTTGTTCTTTTGATTTATACTTTTGAATGTATTTTAACCTTGAAAACTTATTTGCTATATAGTACAAAATTACAGATGCAATTGCTGAACCTACCCATGACACTAAAAAACCCATCCACATACCAAGAACAAAAGCATTTGCTAGCACTATCGCAATTAATGGAAGTATTGGAGCAAAAGTCTCAAGCATTATAAGTAAAAATCCAACTATTATGGCTAATGCCTTGTGGTCTGTTAATGAATATAGTATTTGTTCCATAGTTAACTACTCCTAAATATATGTTTATTAGTTTAAAAAATGACTATCATATTATTATTATTTAGACTTATCTAGTAAGTATACATTTTTTTATAGCATTTTAGGATTTAAGTTCACTATTTAAACAGAAATTTATCATAATTTTATATTTATATTATAAAATTTAGTCATTCGTATAATAATTTTAAGTATATATATTTAATTATATCTTTATTTTTTTACAATATTAGATTAAAATTAATATTATGGATTATAGTACTTTTTTGTACTATGGATAAAAAATTAATAAATGAGAGGTACTATTAATATGTCAAACGAAAATGTTTCATCTAATTTCATAAAAAACATTATAGTTAATGATTTAGAAACTGGAAAACATGACAGCATTATAACTCGTTTTCCACCAGAACCAAATGGTTACTTACATATAGGTCATGCTAAAAGTATATGCTTAAACTTTGGTCTTGCAAAAGAATTTAAAGGAAAAGTAAACTTAAGATTTGACGACACTAACCCTGTTAAAGAAGATGTAGAATACGTAAATTCTATAAAAGAAGATGTTAAGTGGTTAGGATTTGATTGGAATAATTTATTCTTCGCATCAGACTATTTCGATACAATGTACGAAAAAGCTGTGCTTCTTATAAAAAAAGGTAAAGCTTATGTGTGTGAATTAACACCTGAAGAAATGAGAGAATATCGTGGTACATTAAGTGAACCTGGTAAAGACAGTCCTTATAGAAACAGAACTGTTGAAGAAAACTTAGAATTATTCGAAAGAATGAGAAACGGTGAATTTAAAGATGGAGAAAAAGTATTAAGAGCAAAAATTGATATGTCATCTCCTAATATAAACTTTAGAGATCCTATAATATATAGAATAGCTCATTCAACGCACCATAACACAGGAGACAAATGGTGTATATATCCAATGTATGCATTTGCTCATCCATTAGAAGATGCAATAGAAGGAATAACTCATTCTATATGTACTTTAGAATTTGAAGATCAAAGACCATTATATGATTGGGTTGTTAGAGAATGTGAAATGGAAAATATCCCTAGACAAATAGAATTTGCAAGACTTAACCTTACAAATACTGTTATGAGTAAGAGAAAGCTAAAGCAACTTGTTGACGAAGGTATAACTGATGGATGGGATGATCCTCGTATGCCTACTATATCAGGTCTTAGACGTAGAGGATATACTCCTGAAGCTATAACAAACTTCTGTAGAGAAATTGGTGTATCTAAAGCTGATTCTAAAGTTGATAGCCAAATGCTTGACTTTTTCGTAAGGGAAGATTTACAACCTAAAGCTCCACTTGCTATGGGTGTTTTAAGACCTTTAAAATTAGTTATAACTAATTATCCTGAGGGTCAAATAGAAATGTTAGAAATCGAAAATAATGCAAAAGACGAAACTAAAGGAAAAAGAATGGTTCCATTCGGTAGAGAACTTTATATAGAACAAGAAGACTTTATGGAGGAACCTGTTAAAAAATACTTTAGATTATTCCCTGGAAACGAAGTTAGATTAAAAGGTGCATATTTTGTAAGATGTAATGAAGTTATAAAAGATGAAAATGGAAATGTAACTGAAATACATTGTACTTATGACCCAGAAACTAAGAGTGGTTCAGGATTTACAGGGCGTAAAGTTAAATCTACTATACATTGGGTTGAAGCAACTACTGCTAAGCCTTGTGAATTTAGATTATATGAACCATTAATACTTGATGATGCTCCTGAAAATGAAGGTAAGCATTTCTTAGAACAAATAAACCCAGATTCTCTAGAAATACTTCAAGGATTTGCAGAGCCTACTCAACTTGAAAATGCTAAAGTTCTAGATAAATTCCAATTTGTTAGAAATGGATTCTTCTCTGTCGATACTAAATATACTACTGATGATAAATTAGTATTCAATAGAGTTGTTCCTTTAAAAAGTTCATTCAAACCTTCAAAATAATAAATAAAAAAGGAAGCTAAATTTAGCTTCCTTTTTTATTTTACTCCAAGTATTTTTATTCCATCTTCTATACATTCTATATCCAGAGGAAAATCTGGCCCTCTTTCTCCATCTATATCAGTTAATAAACCATCACAACAATCTATTCTTACTTTTTTAGTTTTAAAATATAATATCTCACTTTCATTGTATGTATCTAAGTGCTCACCCTTTAATATACTTATAAGCACTGGTATTGATTTTGGTATAGGCATTGCTTTAAATATAATAACATCTAGGTAACCATCGTCTACTTCTGCTTTGTATGCCAAATTTAAATTACCTGCTGTTTTTCCATTAAAGACTAACATAAGATACATATCACCCTTGTACATAACTTCTTTGGAATTTACATTTATATTGAATTTTCTTAGGTGAAGAGCTTCCTCTATACCTGTAATATAATAAGATACTTTTCCCATATAATTTTTTAATTCTGGATTTATCTTCTGAGATACATCAGTAAACATCCCTGCACTAGCTACATTTATAAAATATTTATTATTTATTTTTCCTATATCTATACTTTTAGGCTCTGAATTGAGTATATCTTTAACAGCTTTATTTATATCTAATGAAATATTTAACGCTTTAGCAAAATCATTAGCTGTTCCTGTTGGAAGTATAGCAATAGGTATATCTACATTAAATTCTTTCATAGCATTTAGAACTATGTCTACTGTTCCATCTCCTCCTGCTATTAATAAATGGCCATAAGTTTCATCCATATCTAAAAAGGCTTTACTTATGTGCTGATGTTTACTTAATCTATATGGTATAAGTATGTAGTTATATTTTTGATATATTTTTATTATATTATCAAGTTGGTTTGTTATTTTTTTCTCACCTGAGTTTGGATTATATATAAGCTTTACTTTTTTCATATTTCCTCCTTACTACCCTTGGTGATATACATATTATATATTATTGACAAATTATGTATTCATTATGTGTAGGATAAATTGTATACTATTTTAATACCCAAAACTTTCATTTATAAATATTATATGTATTCTATTTGGTATTCTTTGTTTTTTTATAATAGTATATTCACAGCATATTCGTTCACTGCTACTACAGTCCATACAATAGCCTACCTCTTTACATGGCGTCTTAGTATTTAACCTTTTAGCATTCGCAGGGGCAGATACTACTTTATTTCTATTTATAGCTTCATCTATATTTTTTACTATCTTATTTACTCCACATACTACTATAACTTTATCAGGTCCATAAAGCATGGCAGCCACTCTATTTCCCATTCCATCTACATTGTATAACTCTCCTTCTTCTGTTATAGCATTAGTACTAGTGAAGTATGCATCTGCACAGAAAGATTTTCTAAATATCTCTTTCATCTCCTGAGGTGAGAGATTTTCTTCGTATCTATCTAAAAAATTATATCTACCACTTCTTAATAAATCTATAATACCTGTTTTAAATAAAGTCATAGAGCCACCACAAGCTACTAATGACTTTTCATCAACTAACTCTTTTATTATATTTATAATATCATCCGTATCTTTTGCTAAATAACCATTCATATTGTTTTTTTCTAAAGCTTTAATTGTTTTTTCTATTCTTTTTTCATTGATCCAAGTTATATTTTTATCCACAATAATTCACTCCTTAAAACTATATTTTATATAAATTTTTCAATACATGTTAATTCTATCACAGTTATATACTATTTCTAAATATTTTTATATTACATACTTATATGATTAAAATTTTTATATTAAGGGTATATAATAAACTTATGAAATTCAACTTAAAATATTAATCAATTTTACTTTAATTGGTGTAAGTATAAATTAGTAATTTAATTGGTGTAAGTATAAATTAGTAAATAAATATATGAGAGGTGTAAAATGATTACTATAATTTCTCCTACTACAACTATGAATTTTGATAAGAATATAAGATTGAATAAACAATCTATACCTATATTTAAAGATGATATAGATTATTTAATTAAACTTTTAAAATCATTGAAAAAAGAAGAACTATCAAATCTTATGAATCTAAGTGAAGATTTAACTATATTAAACCATAATAGACATAAAAATCTATCTACTAAAAATAATCCAAAGTGCGAAAGTATCTTAGCTTTTGATGGAGAGGTTTTTAATTGCATGAAAATTTATGAATTTACACATGAAGATTTTGATTTTGCTAATGGAAATATAAGAATACTTTCAGGACTTTATGGTATACTTAAGCCATTTGATTTAATAGAACCCTATAGACTTGAGATGAAGTCTAAATTAGTTAATAATCGTGGGGATGATTTATATAAATTTTGGAAAGATAAAATAACTCAAAATATAATGAATGAATTAAGCACACATAAAAACAAAATACTAATAAATCTAGCTTCTTCTGAGTACTTAAAGTGTATAGATTTAAAATCTATAAAGAAAGACTATACATTTATAGATATAAACTTTAAAGAATATAATTCTAGCAAAGACACTTATCAAACTAAAGGTCTTTATGCAAAACGTGCCCGTGGATATATGACATCTTTTATAATAAGAAATAAAATAGATAAAATCTCAGATTTAAAAAAGTTTAATATTGATGGTTATAGTTTTAATGAAAATTTGTCAGATGATAATAAGCTTGTATTTACTAGATAGTATTTTTTAATATTATTATATATCATATTTAAAGTTATATTTTAAAAGTAAAAAAGTGCTTTTAAGTTAGTATTTATACTACTTTTAAGCACTTTCATTATTTATGTGATATATTATTTCTTCCTTTTTGTTTTGAAAGAT
Source organism: Romboutsia sp. D33t1_170424_H2 (assembly GCF_015669105.1). Classification (NCBI taxonomy): domain Bacteria; kingdom Bacillati; phylum Bacillota; class Clostridia; order Peptostreptococcales; family Peptostreptococcaceae; genus Romboutsia; species Romboutsia sp. D33t1_170424_H2. The sequence continues at coordinate 103,408 of NZ_JADOZQ010000008.1, forward strand.
AAAGCATTTTATCAGCAGATTCTAAAATAGATTCTACTGTTTTTGTATCTTCATCTAACGTGCTTATTCCAAAGCTTGATGTTATTTTTATAACCTTATCTTTCCATTTAAATTCATGTTTTTCTATTTTATCCTTTATAGCTTGTACTCTCTTAGTTACATTTTTTAATGACATATTATTAAATACAATTATAAATTCTTCTCCTCCATATCTTGCTACCCAATCTATATCTTTTCTTATATTATCTTTTAGTATTTTACCTACTTCTTTTAGTACAAAATCTCCACACAAATGCCCATATGTATCATTTATCTGCTTAAAATAATCTAAGTCTAGCATACAAACTGATAATGTCTTATTTTCATTTATACTATCTAATATATTAAAAGGTAGCATTTCATTTACATATCTTATATTAAAGCAACCTGTAAGTTCATCCTTAACAACTATTTCATTTAATCTGTTAACTTCTTTTGTTATATCACTTATACTTTTTTTACTTATCTCTTCTAATATGTTATCCTCCGTTACATCCTTTAACGCTTCTACTATATATTTTGTACAATTTATTTTGATTAAAGTTGCAATTACAAAATATACTTTTTCTTTATTAAACTCTATTTTTGAAAAAGATTTTTCTTCATTATACGCTCTAATTGATATACAATTTTCACATACTTGATTTCTATTCCAAAACTCATAACAAGGTAGCTTTTCTATATCTACCTCATTTTTTATTTGATGTATAACTACTTTTCTTATTGGATCTACTATTCTAATACAATCAAATAAATTATAAAGTATATCTCTTTCATTTATATATTCATATGTATTCATACCTTATTTATCTCTCCTAATTACAAATAAGTGTCTATTATTATTATATTTTTTCATTAAATTTATATTTGTATATATTTCTTCTTAAGTAAATTTTAGCATTGATTTCTATACCTATCAATATAGCCCAACTACTTAAATAAATCCACGTTATTAAAACTATTATTCCACCAATACTTCCATATATAACTTCATAATTTGCATAATAATTAGAATAATAAGAATATCCTAAAGATACTAATATCCATCCAAGAGTTGATATTATAGCACCTGGTGTTGCTTCTGACATTTTTACTTTTTTATTAGGGCTATATCTATATATACTTATAAGTATTATAACTAAGGTTAATATACCTATAGTGTATCTTAGTATATCCCAAATATACATAAATATCTTATCAAGCCCAATAAGTCCAAATATAAAGTATCCTATCTTTTCTCCATATACTAAAAATACCATTGATGAAAATATTAAAAATAATAAGGTTATAGTTGATAATATACTTATAAAAAACACCTTTATAAATGATCTAGTTTCCTCTACCTTATAAGATTTATTAGCACCTCTTATCATAGCTCTTACTGCTCTTGATGATGTCCACATAGTTAGCAGAAAACTTGTTATTATAAAATTTTTGCTTTTATTTTTCATAGCAGAATAAATTATAGCTGATATCATATTAAAAGCACTTTCTGGCATCATATGCTCAAATAATAATATATATTTATTTATTTGAATAACAGGCATATATGCTATAGTACTTATAGTAAACATTAAAAATGGAAAAAGGGATAATAGTAAATAAAAAGACATTTCAGCAGCTTTTGAATTTATCTCTGTATAGTTTGAATTTCTAAATACATCTATAATCTTATCTATCTTTTTCATATGCCCCTCCTTATTTTCATAGTGTAAATTTTTCTATTTTATGGTAATATTTTATTCTAAACTAATAATACATAAGCCACTTAAAATATTCACTATTTTACCATTTTATCATACTTTTTAATAAAGTTAAATTTAGGAATATTTCATAAAAAAAGAATGTAGCTAATATACATCCTTTTTTATTATTTGTATTTTTATAGTTTTCACAAAACTATTATATTTTTTTAATATTTAAATATGTAAGTTTTTTGTATATATGTTTTTTTATTTTTTAGTATTAATTCTACTAGGAACTTATATTAATA
>NZ_JADOZQ010000009.1:0-96004 GCF_015669105.1 Romboutsia sp. D33t1_170424_H2
CATGTTATCTCGTATTAGCATACCTTTCGGTATGTTATCCGTGTGTACAGGGCAGGTTACCCACGCGTTACTCACCCGTCCGCCGCTCTTTACCGAAGTAAATCGCTCGACTTGCATGTGTTAGGCACGCCGCCAGCGTTCATCCTGAGCCAGGATCAAACTCTCAAATAAAAGTTGTTACCTGCTCAGACTATCATTATCTGAATATCTGGCTTGGTTTGTTTTCGATTCTTTTAAGAATCAGTTATATAAATTAACCTACTGTTTAATTTTCAAAGTTCATTTTCGTTTTTGCCCTTTTCTTAAGGACAAGTAATACTATATCACCTTACATTTATATCGTCAACACTTTTTTAAAACTTTTTTAAAAAAATTATTATTATTTATATTTTAAACATAAATTAATATATCCAAAACTCTTGTATTTAAGAGAATTTCCAGTTAATTTGGTTTTATTTTTTATTGAAAAATTTTTTTAAAGTATATATACATTTACAAATTAGAGTATAATAGTAATATAGTATTAAAACCAGATACTAATTTTGTTATAATTTGTTGGTTTATTTACTTATTTATGTAAAAACGTTTAAAATGAATTATATATTCAACTTTAATTTATGGAGGTAAATTATGAATAATTATCTTAGAGAGCCAATTAATGGTTTCACACACCTTGCTGGTGCAATCTTATCCTTTATTGGTCTACTAGCATTGGTAATAAAAACAACATTAAATACCCCATCTACTTTAGAGCTAACAGCTGTAATAATATTTGGATTAAGTATGATTCTTCTATATGCAGCTTCTGCAACTTATCATTTAGTTATTTCTAGTGATAAGGTAATAGGATTTTTAAGAAGATTAGACCACGCTATGATATTTGTTTTAATAGCAGGTTCATATACACCATTTTGCTTGATAGCTTTAGATGGTCCTACTGGATGGATTTTATTTGGAGTTATAATGGCTACTGCTATTGCTGGCATATCTTTTAAATTAATTTGGTTTAACTGCCCTAGATGGATTTCAACAGCTATATATGTTGCTATGGGATGGATTTCTATATTTCTTATTAGTCCATTATATAAAGCTTTATCATTCCATGGACTTTCTTTACTTGTATTAGGTGGAGTTTTTTATACTATAGGAGCTTTAATATATGCAACTAAACCAAAATTTTTAGAATTTAAATACTTAGGTTTTCACGAAATCTTCCACATATTTATAATGCTTGGAAGTTTAACTCATTTTTTCTGTGTATTTAATTTTGTCATATAATAAAAAAGGAGAACTATCAGTTTTGATTAGTCTCCTTTTTTATTTATCTAAAATATTATTTCTATTTTTGTACCACTACCTATATTGCTTTCTACTTTTATATCTCCATTATGAGCCTTTACAATATCTCTACTTATGGCCATACCTAAGCCTGATCCTTTATGAGCATAACCTGTATTAGTTCCTCTATAATATCTCTCAAATATATACTTAAGATCTTCTTCAGATATTCCCCTTCCATTATCTTCAATAATTATATGTGTCTTTTCATCCAAAATTATATTTACTTTTATACTTACATCTTCATTATTGTGAATAATAGAGTTGTATAAGAGGTTATTTATTGCTCTCTTCATTAGTAATTCATCTATTTTCAATACTATATTATCTTCTTTCGAATTAAAATCTATATATACATTATTATATTTAGGGTTGTTAAGTATATCTATAATACATCCTCTAACCAGTGATACTATATTCTTTTCTTCCCTGGATATATTTGAATATCCATCTTTTAGCTTCATAGTTAAATTTAAATCATCAACTAATTCTTTTATATAGTTTGCCTTACTATCTATAATCTCTGCATATTGAGATACTTCATCTACTTCTATATCATATCCGCTAGACATTAATTCTGCATATCCTTTTATAGATGCTAAAGGTGTTTTTATATCATGAGAGATATTTGCTATCCACTCATTTCTCATGGATTCGATTTTTTTTCTTTCTCTTTCATTTGATTTTAATGTGTCTGCTAAATTATTCAATTTATTAAATACTGGCTTGTATATTCCTTTTTCTTTATAATATGATTCATAGTTTCCACCAGCTAGATCTTCAACTCCACCAATTATACTTTTTACAGGTTTAGTTAAAGATTTACTAAATATATACCCTATCACTGTAGCTACTATACAGTCTACTATTATAATCGCCAATATAACTTTTGATATTATATTTCTTAATGACTCAGATTCAGTAACTATACTAGTTCTACTCACCTTGTTCATTGGAAATCCAATTAGGTATGTATATGAGTAATTATTTATATTTTTTTCAGCAACTAAAACTGTAGATTTATTATCTTCTACTCCAGCATATTTATATGTATTTATTAACTGAACAGGTGTGTATTTATTTCGGATATTATTAGGTGCATTATACTTGTAAATTACACTTCCATCACTGTCTAATATTTGTATCCACATTTTATCTTTTTTTAATATTTCTTTACCTTTATCATTCACATAAACGTTATTTATATCATCTGTATCATTAAAAATATTTTTATTAAAATCTCTTACAAATGCCTCTACATTATTAAATATTCCATGTCCATTTTGTGAAGAATCCGCATTTATCATAACAGATATAAAAATAGCTATAGCTATATTTAATTGAACAACTATCATAGCTACTATTACAGTTGATAAAAGGTACTTTAAAGTCAATTTCCATTTCATACTAAATCATCCTTAGCTATCTATTCTTTTACTAAAAACTTATATCCAAGCCCTTTTACATTTATTATATATTCTGGCTTTGAAGGATTATCTTCAATCTTTTCCCTCAGTCTTCTTATATGAACCATTATGGTATTATCATATCCTATAAAATCATCTCCCCATACTTCATCACAAAACTTTTCTTTACTTATTATCTGATTTTTATGTTTTACCATATACATAAACATCTTTAATTCTTTAGGCTTTAATTCTAATAATTCTCCATTTTTCTTTACCTCTAAAGTCTGCTCATTCACTTCAAATGGCCCTACTTTTATAATATTATTATTTATTTTTTCTTCTATATTAAATTGCTTCTTACTTCTTCTAAGTTGAATTTTTACCCTAAGTGCTAGTTCTTTTATGCTAAATGGCTTTGTTATATAATCATCAGCACCTATAGATAACCCTACTAATTTATCTAATTCTTCTCCTTTCGCTGATAAAAATAATACTGGTATGTCTGATGTTTGTCTTATTTTTTTACATACATCATATCCTTCGATATCCGGAAGCATAATATCTAGTATGGCTAAATCTGGATTTTCATTTTTGAATATTTCTAATCCATTAGTTCCATTATCAGCTATATAAATATTTTCAAATCCTTCTTTTTTAAGTGCCTTTTTTATTAAATTTAATATCTCTACTTCGTCATCTACTACTAATATCTTACTTTTTCTTATTAAGGACTCCATTTAAAACCCTCCTATCGCTATGATAAAATTTTTTACTACACGTTATTTTAATTTTACGTTTTTTTATATTTAATTTATACCATATTTTATAACTTTTATTTCTAATGAAAAAAGAAAAGCATAACTAATGTTTTGCTTTTCTTTTTATTATTTCTAAATTATTTATATTTATATATTATCTTTCACTTAAAAAACTTCTCTTAGCTAAATTGTAAAATAATACTACTCCCACTACACTTGTCCCTATAAATACAGCCCATATACTTAATGGTAGTTTATATCTTATAATTGGAGTTGCATACATTCCTAATATAGGCCATTCTAAAACATTACTAACCATACCTCTAGCTTCCATAAAGTAAGGTATTGCCATACATGCTCCACCTATTAAAAATGGTACTATTGCATTTTTACTTATAGATGATAAAAATAATCCTAAAGCTGCTAGTAAGAATGATCCTATTATTATGTTGATAGTCATCATTAATATCATTTGAATTACTGTTATATTAGATCCGCTATTTCCAAAGTACCATAAATTCTTTAATGGAGTATCTAATCCTTTAAAGTTTAAGGATACTAATGCTCTTAATACCATTGTATATAATATTGAAAGATTTACTATGCTAGCACTTACTCCAGCTGCTATAAATTTACTTATAACTAACTGTTTCTTACCATTTTTTGTAGCTTTTATCAATCCATCCATGTTTGAATTATACTCTATAATAAAACTTCCTGAAAACATCATAAACATAGTTAATCCCATAAATGGAGCAAGGCCAAACCATTTAGAAAATAAATTTGCATATGTCTCATTAATATCAAAATTATAAGTAGAGCTATATGCTAAAAATATTGTTAACATCCAAACAATAATTACTCCAAGCTTAAAATTCTTTTTTATCTCTGCCTTGACAACTGAGAACATGATTATACCTCCCTTGCATCTTCTAACTCAAAATAGAACATGTAAACATCTTCAAATCTTGGTTCTGTTAGTTTTGTATTTTCATATGATGGCGCTTTATCACTTATTATTCTTAGTTGAGTATCTTCAACACCACGATTTATACTTACTACTTTGTAGTTTCTTTGAATCTCATTTACTTCACTTTCATTTTTTGTAGTTATTGTATATACTTTACCTTTCATGTCTTCTAAAATTTCTCTATGAGTTCCTTTTAGAAGTAATTTACCATCTTTTATCATAATAGTTTCTTTAGCTACTGACTCTATATCAGAAATTATATGAGTTGAAAGTATTACTATTGTTTCCGTTCCTATATTCGATAATAAATTTCTAAATCTAGTTCTCTCTTGAGGGTCAAGACCTGCTGTTGGTTCATCTAATATTAATATCTTAGGGTTATTAAGTAATGCCTGTGCTATACCAACTCTTCTTTTCATTCCTCCAGAAAACTTAGACACATTCTTATTTCTTACTTCATAAAGACCTACTAATTTTAATAACTCATCTACTTTTTTCTTAGCTTCACTATTATTCATTCCTTTAAGCGCCGCCATGTACATTAAAAACTCTCTCGCTTTAAAGTTTTTATATGCATCAAAATCTTGTGGTAAATATCCAACTAAAGCTCTATATTCATCATCTAAAGATACTATATCTTTTTCGTTATATAATATTTTCCCGCTACTTGGTGTTGTTATAGTTGCTAATTGTTTCATTAAAGTTGATTTACCAGCTCCATTAGGACCTAATAAACCATATACTCCACTATTTAAAGTTAAACTTATATTTTCATTTGCATTTTTATGTTTATATGTTTTAGTTAAATTTACAATTTCTAATTTATTCATTTTTACTTCCTCCATATTTTTATTTATCTATTTAGTACTTTCTTAAATACGTAAACATTTAGTAGTATCCCAGATACAATTATTAATCCTAATGTACTTAAACAAGTTATAACTAAGTCAAAATTCATTGAAAATAATTTAATTTGACCCATATATGCAGTAGATATAAAACTATTTTTTGAAAGTATATCTATAAAACTACATTGGTGTATTATCAGCATTAATTCATAAGGTAAAAATTTAAAAAATACCAGTATTTTTCCCATAGCTATAAATAAAATCGAACAAGATATAGATTGTATCGAGTTTTTCGTTATAAATGAAAATAAAGCTGAGAATATTGATATAGCTATAAATACTAAAGATATTACTCCTACTTCAGATGCTATATATTGAACAATACTCATTTCTCTAACTAAACTTGCCATACTAGATATTCTATATGCTTGTAAGCCTCCATTCATCGGCGCCCCATATTGAATATATGTTGCTATAAAAGTTGCAATTAAATAAATTGCATAAACAATAATTGGTAAAATTATTGATATTAAAAGCTTTGAATTTAAAGCTTTATATTTATTTTTAGATGATAAGATTATAGTATCTACATTTGATAATCTTTCATCTGTATATAAATTTGAAGAAAGTGTAACTATTATAGCTACAATCAGTAGTGTAGCTAAAGGAAAAGTTGCTCTATTTTCAAATACTTGATAGAATGTTACATCTTTATATTTTTTACCATTATCTTTACTTAGCTTTTCTTTTGACATTTTGCTAATTTGCTTTTCATTTTTATCTTTTAAGCCATGAGTATTCTTATTAGCAATCGATTTTATCTCATTTACTTTATTGTCTAATTTTTCCTGTGCTATTACATCTACTGGTCTTTTGTCTACTATATATTCATTTTTACTTTCATCGAAATATTCATTTTGAGTTTCTAACATAGGCTTTACAAATCCAATTTGTATAAATAAAAGTCCCATAAGTATAAGTGCTATTATTGAGGTTTTATTTTTAACTATTTTTTTTAATTCCCATCTTAACATGTTTGTTCTCCTCTCTTGTGATTACAAATTTATTATATATATCTAGATTTACACCATCATAAACTTAATCTTAAATAAACCTTACAATTCAAATTTTTCTTATTTAATATAAATTATCTGGCAAAATAAATAAGAGCAAAGCTATTTTTTGCATAACTTTGCTCTTATTTATATATTTTTTTAATTATTGTTATTTACTAAATCAACTATTTTTTGTCCTTGTTTTAGTAATTCATTATAATCATTTTCTTCTTTTATCTGATTTATTTTATCTTCTGTAATATCTTTATCTGAGATGTTAAAGTATTTCTTTAGTATTTTATATTGAGTTTCTCAATTTTTATCTTTACGATCTTCTATACCTTTTTTCCAATTTATATCTATTTTATCCATTACCAACCCTAAAGCAGATCCCGTTTCATACTTCATTGATCTTTCTAAATAAGATGGCGATTCTGCTTGACCATTTGCAATATAATCATATGCCTGCATAAATGTAACATGGTATGGACTTTCTTTTTTTGCAAGTACAGTTAACTTTCCTCCTGTTAAATCACTATATTTATATTCAATGTATCTTGCAGTTCCTTCTATTGCTTCTGTGTTTGTTTCTGCTACTAACTGTGGCCATTTTTTATATCTATAAGCACGTACAGTTGTCCATTGTTTTAGGTACTTCTTAACTTCTTCTTTGTTATTAGTTTCCATGCATTTATCTAAAAGCTTAAATTCTAATCCCATTAAAGCATAGTTTTCTTTATTTACTGGATAATTTTCTATATACTCTCCATCACCTTTATCATATGTCCAATCTTTTTGCTTATATGTATGGAATGATTCATGTAATAAAAATGAAGTAAAATCAAAATATAATTCTGGATTTTCTATCATTTTAGGGTGATATTTAAAATAAAAAATACTTTTACCATTAATATCTACAGTACCAAAATTTGAAGGCGCCCAGGTTGAAATCAGACTTATATCAAACTTACTTATTCTATAAACTTCTGGTAGATTTAAAGATTTAGGCATATTCATTTTCCTTGCAAGAAAGCTTTTTTCAATTCCTTTTACGTTAACTGCATAGGCATACTTTCTTATAATCCCTTTATCTTTATTAGTTCTTATTAGAATTATAGGCTCCTTATTTAATTTATATTTATTGTTCCATAGTTTTTCACCATTTTCATTAAATTGTTTATATATACTTGATAACTGTACAAACATTTCTTTATCTACAGAATCAAATTCTTCATATTTAGTCTTATATACTTTATTTAATACAATGTTACTTAGTACAGTTAATACTAACAAAACTATAATAGTTGAGATTATTATAAGTGCTTTACTAGGTTTTTTCTTCATTAATGGTTTATTTCTCCTTTTGTAATTTCTTCTAAAAATCATTTTTTCATAATAAATTTTTAATATGTATACTTTATTTTTCACATATGTTTATTCATTATATATAAATAAATTTAAATTTCTGTAAAATTAATCTTAAATAAACCTTACAATTCTTATTTTTCTTAATTAATATATAAAATATACTTTAAATAAAAAAAACGAACTCAATTGAGTTCGTTTTTTACTTCTATCTCATAGCTCTCATTGCATTTAATACTGCTATTAATGCAACACCAACATCTGCAAATATAGCTTCCCACATAGTAGCAACTCCACCTGCTCCTAATATTAAAACTATAGCTTTTACAGCTAATGCAAATATTATATTTTGCCATACTATCTTATTAGTTTTGTTTGCTATTTCTATTGCTTTAGAAATTTTGCTTGGTTCATCTGTCATTAAAACTACATCGGCAGCTTCTATAGCAGCATCTGAACCTAATCCTCCCATAGCTATACCTATATCAGCTCTAGCTAAAACTGGAGCGTCGTTTATTCCATCTCCAACAAATATAACTTTTTCTTTTTCTGATTTTCCTTCATATATTTTTTCTAGCTTATCTACTTTTTCATTAGGAAGTAGATTTGAGTATACTTTATCTACTCCAAGCTCTTTTGCTATAGCTGTAGCTACTTTTTCATTATCACCAGTTAACATTACAACATCTTTTATTCCTAATGATTTTAGATTTTTTATAGCTTTTTTACTATCTTCTTTTACTTCATCTGATATTACTATATATCCTCTATATATTTGATTGACAGCTATATAAACTACTGTTCCAACTTCTTTAGCTTTAGAATAGAATATATTCTCTTTTTTCATTAATTTTTCGTTACCTGCTAAAATAAGTTCATTATTGTAATTTATTTTTATTCCATAAGCTGCTATTTCTTCATAACTAGTTATTTTGTCTAAATCTACTTTTTTATCATAGTAACTTAATATTGATTTTGCTATTGGATGATTAGAGTTTGCCTCTGCAAAAGCAGCGTACTCTAATAATTTTTCTTCAGATATTCCAACTGCATTAACCTTAGTTACATTAAATACACCTTTTGTAAGTGTTCCTGTCTTATCAAACACAACTGTGTCAACATTTCTAAGTGCTTCTAAATAGTTACTTCCTTTTATTAATATACCATTTTTAGATGCAAATCCTATTCCACTAAAGAAACTAAGTGGTATAGATAAAACTAATGCACATGGACAAGATACTACTAAAAATACTAAACCTCTATATAGCCACTCACTAAATGTAGCTCCTGGTATTATAATTGGAGGTACAACTGCTACTAAAACAGCTCCTATAACTACTGCTGGTGTATAATATTTTGAGAACTTAGTTATAAAGTTTTCAGTTTTAGATTTTTTGCTACTTGCATTTTCAACTAAATCTAATATTTTAGAAACTGTTGATTCTTCAAATCCTTTTGTAACTTCTATAGTTAATAAGGCATTTTTATTTATAAATCCTGATAATACAGATTCTCCTTTTGATACTTCTCTTAATACAGATTCTCCTGTAAGTGCAGATGTATCTACCATTGAGTATCCATCTATAACTACACCATCTAGTGGAACTTTTTCTCCTGGTTTTACAACTATTACATCGCCTATTTTAACTTCTTCAGGAGAAACTACTTTAAGTTCTGATCCTTCTTTTAAGTTTGCATAATCTGGTCTTATCTTCATAAGTGATGTTATAGATCTTCTTGATTTTCCTACTGCTATACCTTGTAAGAATTCTCCTAATTGATAGAAAAGCATAACTCCTACTGCTTCTGGTAATTCACCAATTGCTAATGCTCCAATTGTTGCAATAGACATTAAGAAGTTTTCATCAAACACTTGACCTCTTATAGCATTTTTTAGTGCTTTTAATAAAACTTCTCCACCTACTATTACATATGCTATTATAAACATCGCATCTGCAAGTTTACTTTCAAATCCAGTTGCAATTTGATATATTCCAAATATATATACTAATGACCCTATTACTAACTTTATTATATCTTTTTTATTTATATCATTCTTTTCTTCTTTAACTTCTGATTTTTTAACATTACCATTTTCATTTTTTATTTGTATGTCTAAACCTGGTTCTGTTGCATTTACTATTCCTACTATTTTATTTATAGTCTCTTTTTCATCAAAAGATTTTCTTATATTTACTGTAAGTTTTTTGTTTATAAAATTTAAATTTGAAGAATCTATTTCTTCTAACTTAGATACTTTTTCATTTATTACTTCTGCACAATGAGCACAATTTAATCCACCTAATATTAATTCCCTTTTAATGACTTTAGAATTTGAAACTATTTCTATATCTAATCCTGGTTCTGTGTCATTTATTATCTTTATAGCCTTTTCTATAATTTCTTCCTCATTTACACCTTCTTGTATGTTTAATACAAGCTTTTTATTTATAAAGTTTAGATTTGATGATTCTACACCCTCTAGTTTAGATACTTTTTCATTTATTACTTCTGCACAATGAGCGCAGTTTAATCCACCTAGAATCAGCTCTTTTCTAATTATGCTACTAGCATCCATAACCCAATCCTCCTATCGTTTATATGTTTCTTGTATATGACATAAACCACAATCAAATATCTTACTTATGTGACAATCATCTAAAGAATAATAAACTACTTTTCCTTCTTTTCTAAATTTAACTAGCCTAGCTTGCTTTAGTACCCTTAGCTGATGAGATATTGCAGAATGAGTCATTCCTAATAAACTTGCAATATCACATACACACATTTCATTTGAAAATAATGCATATAAAATTTTTACTCTTGTTGTATCTCCAAATACCTTAAATAACTCTGCTAAGTCATAAAGCATCTCTTCTTCTGGCATTGATGTCTGAGCTCTTTTTACTATATCTTCATGAACCTCCTCGCAATTGCACGAGTTTAATTTTTCATTTATATTTTTACTCATATCTTAATTCCTCCAAATTAATAACAATATATGAATAATTGTTCATATATATAATTATATGTCCATGTCCAAATTTTTGCAACTAATATTAACTATTTTTTTATAAAATGCACATAATAGCATTTTTAGTAATATATATATTATTAAAGTGAATTGTTATTTAGTAAGTAATACTTTAGGAGGGATGATTTACTATGAGTTTTGATAATTTCTCACACAAACAAAATGGCGATATGGATCCTAATTATATATACCCTACACCTTATATAGATCCTATGATGTATGTTAATCCTTATTATAATCAACGCCCAATGGACTACGGTAATTCTGGGTACTATATGACTTATATGAATCCTTATATCAATTATCCTGTGATGGATAATCAATATGCAATGTTAGATAATGATTTCTATTTTGATGATATGGATATGGAAACTATGTATATGGATCAAGATATGAATATGATGCCTCAGATGCCGGGTAACATGCCTATGATGCCTAATATGATGGGTAGTATGCCTATGATGCCCCAGATGATGGGTTGTATGCCTATGATGCCTAATATGATGATGCCTATGATGCCAGGCATGATGTATAATCCTTATATGATGATGGGTATGATGCCTCAAATAAACATGGAAGAATTTGATGAGGAAGAAATGTAAATTTTTTTAATTTAATTGTTATAAAATTTTAAAACTTGTCCAAAATAATAATGTATTCCTCATAATATTCCCCCAATATTATAAATACAGAATAAAGCCACTGACAGTTAAGTCGTGGCTTTATTTTTTATCAATAATTTACTATTCTAAGAAATAATCAAAGTCATCTGCACCAGATTCTACGAAATCATAAAGTACATTTTCCTCAAAATACATTTCTTCTTTAATCTCTATATAGTCAGAATAATTACATTGAAGTAATTTGTTTATATATTTTTTATCTCTATTATTGTAAGTTCCTACAAAAAACTCATTACCTATTTGATAATAAATAGCTTTTATGTCATTACTTATAAGGTACACTTCTTTTGCTACATGATGGTTATCAAAATTAAATCTAGTGAAGAATGTCCCCTCTTCCATATCACTTCTTAATAAAAATGGATTATCTATATAAAACTTTTCTATAAACTCTTCCTTATTTTTCAAGCTATAAATGCTTACAAACTCTTCTTTTGATATTTCATCAAAAACTTCAAAGTCAAAAATTCCTTCTTTATCTCCTACTAAAATAGAGTTTATCTTAAATCCATTTTCTTCTTTTGATATACTAAAAGCTATTCTACATATATAATATCCATCACTATCTTCGTAAAGTGCTTCGCTTATATACCTTTCATTACCTTTTGGTATTACTTTATTTTTTAGAAGTGTTCCATTTATATTTGTAATATGCATATTACTTATCTCTTCACTTCCTGAGAAATATCTTAAGCTTTCTCTATCCCATGCTATAAATCTCATAGTCATATAATTTATAAATTCTACTTCATCAGTAATTTTCTTGCAAATTTTAGGATATATGTCTTCAAGTTTTAATTTTGGTTCATAATTTTCTATAATATCTATATACTCTTTTACCTCTCCTGGTAATGGTTTTTCATAGTAAGAATTTTTATTTCCATAGTAATTAACTAGAAATAAAGCTTCTTCTTCTGATATATCTATTCTATCAGCTCCCAATCCACCCATTAACCTTTCTTCTTCTCTATGAGATTCTTCTATAGTAGGATTTTTTAAGCTTACATAGTCTGCTAACCCAAGTCCTTCTGAATCTAACAAAAAGTATTGATATATCTTATCATTTTTTTCTTGCCATATTATTAAAAGTCCCATACTTCCCATTAATCTAGAATTGGTTACCTTTGCATATTTGAATTTCACAAAATCACTTCCTTATTGGAGATATTTATTTAATAAATTTTTTTAATATCAATATAATTTCTTATTAATACATATGTTATAAATAACATATAATCTCATAAGATATTTTACAATTAGATTTTAACTATTAACTATAAATTATAATATAAAATAATAAAATCTACCAAAAAAAATTTAAATTTATTTTGTATAAGTTCACAACTTAAATAAATTTTGTAATATAATAAAATAAATGTTTAATAGAGGTGATATTAATGAGAAATATAGCAGCTTTTTTTGATATAGATGGTACTCTATATAGAGACTCTCTTATGGTTGAACATTTTAAAAAGCTCATTAAGTATGACATAATAGATCAAAAAGCATGGTACGATAATGCAAGAGATGCTTTTATGAATTGGGATAAAAGACAAGGTAATTATGATGATTATCTAGATGATGTTTGTAATTTATATGTAGAATCTCTAATTGGACTTGATAAAAATTATATTGATTTTACTAGTGACCAAGTTATAAAGCTTAAATCAGATAGAGTGTATAAATACACTCGTTCAAGAATAAAATGGCACTTAGAAAATAATCACATAGTAATATTTATATCTGGTAGTCCTGATTTCTTAGTTGGAAAAATGGCTGAAAAATATAATGTTACTGATTTTATAGGAAGTAATTATGTTTTTGAAAATGGAACGTTCAATGGCACAGTAATTCCTATGTGGGACTCTAAAAGTAAGAACACTGCTATTGATGACTTCGTAAAAAAATATAATATAGACTTATCTATTTCTTATGCTTACGGAGATACAAATGGTGATATTAATATGTTAAGAAGAGTTGGCAACCCTATAGCTATAAATCCAACTAAAGAACTTCTAAATCATATAGCAAAAGATCCTGTTATATCTAATGCTGCTAAAATAGTAGTCGAAAGAAAAGATATAATATATTCACTTTCTCCGAATGTAGATATCCTTAGTATATAACATAAATTTAATTATCGAATTTAGATAATTTTCAATAATAAATATTTGAAAAGTCCTTGATATAATAATTCTTGGACTTTTTAACTTATTAAAGGAGGTTAATATGAATTCTAAAGAAAATAATTCAAGTAAAAACTTAGAAGATTCTATAGAAAAGCTTAGTAAAAACTTATATCTTGAATCACCTGACTTGTGGATTGAGTTTTCAGGAAAAGTAAATGATAATATTTTCGATGAAATGGTGCTGTTCTTTGCTATTAAATATAATTATAAATCAATAGTAGAACATGCTATAAGCAATAACCTTATAGACCTAAATGCACCTTCTAGAAATAATGATTATCCTAATATAAAAGAACATCTTATTTTCATAGCAAAACAAAATAAGGCTTTAGATATACTTAACTACCTTGAAAATCCTTCATCTTGTAATAATATTGATAAAGATACAATAGTGAAAAAAATAGACGATTCTACATCTAATTCAAATGCCAATAAAGGAAATAAATATTTTCCTAGATATCTTTGTGATCATTGTAATCACAATATTTTTGAATCTGGGTATAGAGTTACTGAGTCTATAGAGTATAAATATTCATTAGAAAATGATAAACCCATAGAAGTTTCTAGAAAACTATCTAACTTAGTAGTGTGCTGCAATTGTAATAAAGATCTTAAGGATATATCTATTGAGAGCTTAAATGAATTATGTTCTATACAAAATTGTACGAATTGTGGTTCAAATTTAACTGTAGTTGGAATCACAGATAAGTCTAAAATGTCATTTGATAATAATCTAGGTAAATTTTCTAATATATCTAAGTCTTATCACTGTTCTAAGTGTGACTCAAAAATTAGTGAAAAGCAAAGAGAATTTTTTAATATAGTTAGATAGAAACTAATTGTATTCTATGAAGTATTCTCGCTAAATTTATATAATAAAATTTATAAAATAAGGAGCATCTTTAGATTGATATAATCATTCTAAGATGCTCCTTTTTATAAATTTATATATTTTTTAATATTTTTTTAAGCTTATTATTGTAATACTCTATAAACAAACTATAAATATGGTCATATACTAAAAATGTGACTTCAAAAAACACTACTGTAAAAATATTTATAGGTATATATACAAATTCTTTTATTATAAAAAACACAATGCCTATTGAAATATTGGCAAATACTAATTTTAATATATATTCAATGTATATTGATCTATCTTGTTCTATTATATATTTGAATAGTCCATACAATCCAAAAGTAAATATATATAAAATCCATTGAAACTTATTAGCCATAACAAAAAAGCTTAGTGTAAACACTCCTAAATAAAATACAACTCCCATTTTAGGACCAAACTCCATTATAATTATAGAAATTACTAGTGAGGCAATTCCCATTAAAAATAATGTATTTATAGGTATTATATTTATAAGCATTAATAAAATTATGTTTATTGCTAATAAAACTCCTCCTAAAGCTATTTTTTTACTCATATTAATACCCTTAGAAGCAATCTACTAAGTCACCACCACAGCACTCACAACAAGAATCTAAACACCATAGCTTCATACAATCTTCACAACAATCATCTCCACAACAGCAACAACAATCATCACAGCAACAACAACAGCAACCGTCTAGGTCTGAACGTCTTCTTCTGTTGTATCTATATGATCTATCTCTATAATCATCTCTGTAGAAGTTGTATTGTTTTAAAGCTTTTTCATATTCAGGATTACCAGGTTCTATGGCATTAGCTTTTTTTATACATTCTTCACCTTCTTCATAGTATCCTATATTCATAGCAGATACTCCATTTAGGTAATACCAATTTGCACATCTATCTTTCATTTTATTTAATAGCTCATGTGCCTTTTCAAAATCTTTGTTATTCATTAACTTAATTATGGGGCTAAACATTTCATTATTATAAGTATTACTGTACATTTACTTCACACCCTTTTTCTAATATATTTTGGTATCTAAGATATACTCCTGAATACACTATATTTTCTATTATTCCTCTATTTATCTTTATATCCAAATTATCTATACTATTAGACAACATTCCTAAAGACATGCTTATAAGTTTATCTACTCTTGTTTTTAGTTCATCTTTTTTATTTATATATTCTATAAATGGATTGTACCTACCTTTTTTGTAGTCTTTTTCTAAATCTTCATAAGCATCAAGTATATATATATACTTACCTACATTAAATCCAATTCTTCTTAAATCATCCTCGAACTCATCTTCTTTATACGCAAAAATCTCTGCCATAAGATTTCCAAAAGTATTCGATACCATATCTATATTAGTATTATTTTCTTTTTCTAATTTATATAAATGATCTAGCTGAGATTTTATTATATCAGCTTTCTTGGGATATTTTTCATAAGCTAATTTAAGCTTTTTCTTATATATACTATATGCTAATTTATCTTTTATACCATTATCATCTCTTAAATTATCTTCTAATTTATAATATGTCAGAAGCACATTCATACTTGCTGCATACTCTGTAATTTCATTTGTTATTTTCTTTTTCTTTTTGAATGGATTTACTATACATCCTTCTTCTATAACCAAAGACTTAGGTCTATATACTGAAGTTAAAACCAATATTAAAAATGTTATATCATAATTTAGAGATAGTCTTGATATCTCTCCATGATTATCTTTTAGATATTTGCATAACCCACAGTAATATCCTCTATAATGCTCATATTCTCTAAATGTTAGGTCCATTTTATTAACTTTTACATAACCAAACATATTTTTATCCTCTCTAATAGTTTATTTAATTTACTTTTAGATATTTATAATTTCTACATATATATCTTCAAATTTTATTAATTCATTATCTATTATATTTAAAACTTTCTCGTTAGAATCTATATATAATTTTACCATAGTAGTAGGTAGCTTAAACCTTTTTGGCCCTACTGATCCCGGATTTATATATATTGTATTTCTTTCTTTAGTTATAGATAATTTATGGGAATGACCATATATAACGATATCAAAATCCTGATTCTTTAAGTCTATATCTTTATCTTTTATATTATGTATTAAATATATTTTTTTACCTAATACATTTAATATTTCTTTTTCCTTGATATCTAAACTTTCTATATCTATATCTTTATCGCAATTACCTCTTACTGCCTTTACTTTAGCTATATTTTCTAAATCTCTGAGTAATTTTATATTTCCTATATCACCTGCATGAATTATAAGATTACAATTTTTTAAGTTAGCTAACACTTCTTTTCTCAAAAGTCCATGTGTATCTGATATAACTCCAACAATCATTATATTATCTCCTATGTATTTATATCTTATATAATAAACCTTTTTTGTATATTTTAAAATAAGCTAGCAGAAATTATCTACTAGCTTACTCTAGATTATTATTTGATAATATTTGTATCTAAATACTCATAATATAAATTTATTTGTATCACCAAAAGTATCTTCAATTGTAACTACATCTAGCCCTTTATATTCCTTAAATAACCACTTTATGTCCTTCATAGCTTGATTTACTTGATTGCTGCTTAAGTTATTTATAAAATACTCTTTTCTCATATCCTTATAACTATTATCTGTTAAAAAGTTCCTTATTACTGTAAATGCGAGTACATTTGGTACACTACTTTCTGAACCTTTTTTGTGTCCTTTTTTTCTTGTATACATTCTCATTTTATACTCCTCCAAGATATATTAATCTTAGTTAAAGTATATATATCTTTGACTTTATGTATTACTATACTTTTATTTTTCTTTGCTTATTATATCTATAAATATATCTGTAATCTTAGGATCAAATTGGGTACCTCTACAATACATCATTTCTTTTATAGCATCTTCTTTATTTTTTACTATATTATATCCTCTATCATTAGTCATAGCATCATAAGAATCTACTATATTTACTATTCTAGCCATAATAGGAATTTCTTCTCCTCTAAGACCCAGTGGATACCCTTTACCATCATATCTTTCGTGATGTGCGAGAATACCTATAGCAACATGTGATAGTTCACTTGATGTTTGAAGTATTCTGTATCCTTTTTCTGTATGAGATTTTATTATATTAAATTCATCTTCAGTTAATTTTCCTTTTTTTAAGAGTATCTCTTCACTAATACCTATTTTTCCTATATCATGTAACTTTGTTACTAATTCTAGTTCATCTAATTGAGCAGTTGTAAATCCTAACCTTTTTCCTATTTTAATTGCATAATTTGTTAGTCTTTGAGTATGTTGTTCAGTTTCTAAATTTTTTTCTTGAAGAGATTTATTTAATGAAAATATTATGGAATTTCTTACACTTTTAGAATTTAAAAGCTTTTGTCTATATAACTTTTCTTCTGCTTCTTGTAGATTTGTATAAATATCTTCACCTAAACAATTTTTTATAGATGATCCTAAAGAAATACTCATGTCAATAAGATTAAAGTCACCTTTTTCACATTCATCAATTATTTTAGATATCACTTCTTCACATTTTTGTTCATCACAATTTGGTATAAGTATAACAAATTCATCGCCACCCCACCTAAATATGAAGTCCTCTTCTCTAGTTACACTTTTTAATACCTTCGCCATTTCCTTTAATAATCTGTCTCCTTCAAGATGACCAAATGTATCATTTATAACTTTTAAACCATTAACATCTCCCATTATAACTCCTATAGGAAGATGTTCGATATTATTTAATTCTTCTTTTTTCTCCTCAAAACAAGCTCTATTGTATACCCCTGTTAAACTATCTGTAAAGCTAAGTTTCATTAATTTTTCTTTTAGTTCTGTTTTTTCAGTAACATCACTAGATATACCTACTATTCCCCATACTTGACCTTGTTCATCTATCACAGGTACTTTTATAGTTTCTTCTATTATTTCTCTACCATCTTGACCGTTGATTCTTCGCTCGACCACTTTCATCTTTTTACTTTCTATTATTGCTTTATCTTCTTCCATAAATCCCCTAGCTACTTCTTCAGATACAGTTTGTGTTTCAATATCATTCTTTCCTATCATACTTCCTATTCCTAGTGCATCATAATGTTCTTTCCATTTTTTATTATACCCTATATATTTACTGTCTCTATCTTTATAGAAAATGTATTGCGGCAATGTATCTATTATTGTTCTTAATATATTTTCTCTCTCTTCTAATTTACTTTGTTCTTCCTTTAAAGGTGTTATATCTATTAACATACCCATTACACCTATTATTTCTTCGTATTCATTTATATAAGGCGTAACATAACACTGACTAAATTTACCATTTATGCATACTTCAAAATTCTTAGGCTCTTTAGTCATAATTACAGACTTAAAATCTTCATTACATATATCATTGTTGCTACACTCTAAACATTTGTTATTTATTACACTTATATCTTCATTATTTCTAAAGTTGTATATATGTTTAAATGCCTTGTTCGTGGCAATTAATTTTCCATCTAAATTTTTTATCCATATTGGAAATGGTATATTATCCATTATTATATTATTACTAGTTTGTGTATCTTCTTTCTCGGTTTTTAATAACATTACCCCTCTCCCCCTGCTTATTACTACCTAAATAATATTATAAAATAATGATTTTTATATTTCTACATATATTAAATATATTAGATCATAAAAATATTTTATATTATATATATTTCCTTACTCCATTTATACCAAACATGTTATCACTTATTGCTTATTTAAAAATGGGTATTCTTAATTGTTTTTATACTAAATTTTATGAATAAAAATATTATATCCTTAATAGTATTAATTAAAGGTAAACAAGCCTAAGATTATTATCAATATAAGGGGGATACTATGTTAAATGTATTTGTTAGGGATTTAAATGAAAAAACTAAATCTATAAGAAGTAAAGGCTATATTCCAGGTGTTATATATGGAAACAAATTAGATAAAAGCATACCTATTTCAGTATATAAAACAGATTTCACTAGATTAATAGATTCTAAGAATCATGATGGTTATATTCAACTAAATCTAAATAACAAAGTATACAATTGCATTATTACAGATGTTCAAGTAGATAGTGTAAAAGATTTGTTCTTACATATAGACTTTAAAGAGATGAAATAAAATATAAAAAAGGAGAGTAAAACTCTCCTTTTTTATATTTTAACATTCGTGTCTGTTAACCATTATTCTTTTAAATTTAAATGTTCAATCATATTTACTATGACTACATTATTTGCTCTAAATTTGAATTTTTATACTTAAATGACTTGTGATTTTTATATTTCTCAATTGTTAAAATCATACCTAGTATAGTTAACGTAATTAGTTCAGCTAAAGGTAATGATAAGAAAACTCCTCTAACACCTATTATTGGAGGTAAAATCATTGTTAATATAAACTGAAACAAAAATCCCCTTCCTATTGACAATATGTTAGCATATATATTTTTTCCTATTGCTTGATAATATCCACTCATCGCAAATATGATACCTATAACAGGGCTTCCTAAACAATATATTAATATTTCGCTATATGCAAATTCTATATTTTCACTACTTATTCCAAATATTTGTATAAGTTCTCTTCCAAATGAGTTAATGCCTATATATACTAATGTTCCACCTATTGCACATACCCCAATAGTTATATATAGTAATTGTCTCATTCTTTTTATTTTGTTCGCTCCATAATGATACCCTATAAGAGGTTGTAGACCTTGTGATATACCCATGCAAGTATTAACTAAGAAGCAATTAATATAAGTTGCAACTGTATATATAGCAACATCTACTGTATTTCCATATAAGTACATTGTTTTATTTTGAACAAATAATATTATTCCATATGATAACTGTATTGCAAAACTTACAAATCCTATTTTAAGTATTTCTTTTAATATACTTACATCTATTTTTAGATACTCTTTCTTAATCTTTATATTAGCGTTCCCTTTTACAAAGTAGTATAATGATACAACAGTTGATATAAATATACTGGCACTAGTTGCCATAGCGGCACCCTTAACCCCATATCCAAGTTTCATAACAAATACCCAGTCTAATATGATATTACAAATAGCACCTATTCCTATCATCATCATTGATAGCTGCGGTCTACCATCTGCTCTTACTATTGGATTTAGTGCTGTTGAAAACAAATATGGTATGGTTATTAAGTAAATTACACTATAATATTCTCTTGCATTTTCTATAGTATCTTTTTCTGCACCTAGCATCTTAAGTATCGGTTCTCTAAACACAAACCCTAAAATCATAATTATAGCGCCTATTAGTACTATAGATGTTACAGATGTTCCTAAACACTTTTGAGCACTTTCTTTATCTTGTTTTCCAATATGTATAGCAATTATGCTACTTGACCCAATCCCTATCATAAGACCTGTTCCAACTATAACAGTTACGGCTGGCCAGACTATATTAACACTTGCAAGACCTACCTCTCCAACTCCCTGACCTACAAATATACCATCTACCATAGTATAAACAGTATTTAGTACAACACCAATAACTGATGCAATTACAAACTTTGCCCATACTTTATGTATTGGCATGTTTAGAACTTTTTCTACT
Source organism: Romboutsia sp. D33t1_170424_H2 (assembly GCF_015669105.1). Taxonomy (NCBI): domain Bacteria; kingdom Bacillati; phylum Bacillota; class Clostridia; order Peptostreptococcales; family Peptostreptococcaceae; genus Romboutsia; species Romboutsia sp. D33t1_170424_H2. Next base: position 21,186 of record NZ_JADOZQ010000009.1, read on the forward strand.
TCCATCCCCGTATTTTCCCCTCTTTAATTTCATTATAAATAGCTACAGATAAGGATATCTAAAACCACTTTCTATAGCTTGTAAATTGTTTAATTTTCGATTTCATTTGCATATTATATCACCTTGTTGTATAAATTGATATGATATTTTAAAACTATAATTATTTTATTTATTATTAAAGTTTTAAATAAATTTTCTATGTTTAATTTATCTTCTAGATTATCTATCTCATTGATCTCTGTTAAAATATTCAATAAATCAACATCTATTCTATTAAACGAATCACTTCACTATCAAAAGAAACAGTAGCACTATTTATTTTGATAATACTACTGTCTTTGAATTTATACTATTATTTATTTTTGTATTTTAACAAATCTATTTTTATTTGTTGATCATATAATAATTTCATATCACTGTTACTAAAAGTTGATATTTTTTTTATATTCTTTATATCTTCTATATCCTCTTGATAAATATCTAATATTTTAGTATATCTACCTGTGCTTCTATCTAATTTCTCTTTGACCTTATACCCTATTTGTAGTTCTTTTCCATCTTCATCATAAAACCATAGGTTAGCATAATATGGAACTACACCTTCCTTATAATAGGTATATTTTATCTGCTCATCTGTAATTTGAATATCTTCTACAATTAGTTTTCCATATTCACTAGTTTCAAATACTATTGGTAATTTATCTATACTTTGTGGTTCTAAATCGTAATTTTCTATTGTTTCATCATATGATATAGGAACTAATGTCAATGATTTTGTGTTTTTATCTGCCTTTAGAAACTCATATGAGTTCGTGGCTATACCTCTGTGATCAAATCCAAATCCCCCTTTATCTACTACGTCTAATGATTTTCCATCTTGATCAAATAGCGCAAATGAATTTCCTAACATAGAACTCCAATCATCAAAAGTTTTAGTGCTCTTTTCATTTATAACTATTTTACTTGCAAGTGGAGATATTATTACTTTTTCTATATTTATCTTATGGTTTATATCTATCTTTTCCTCTTTATAATCATAAGTATTTTTTACTATGAAGTCTTTATTTATATTATAATTATATGTTTCTGCAATAGCATTTGATTTATCTATCTTAGTAAATATACTCCAATTTCCCTTTACTCCAAAAATTTCGTCAACTCGTAGCTCAATCTCAGTATTATTGGGTATTTCAACATTACTTACATCTATTTTCCTCATGCCTTTTAATTCATTGTCCGACATATATGTAGCTTCTTGTTCTATTATCTCTCCTTCTATTACATCTTTACCGTCTATGTATAATCTTTCTATAGGATTTGCAAAATATGCTTCTTTATACGATTTGTCTATTTCTTTTATATTCTTATCAGTTTTTACTGTATGGAATATAGTAATATAATTATCATCTACTGATATACTGTTTATTGTAAACTCTATTCCTTTATCTTCTACAGTTAAATTTAAATCTACTCCTGTTTTTTCTAGATCTTTTTTATCTGACTCATATAAAGACTCTTTATTATCATAGAAATAATTTAATATGTTTTTTATTATAGATATAGAATCAGCTATAGATGGATTCTTTATTCCAACTCCTATTATTCCTGTACCTATAATAATTATTGTGGCTGATGCAATCATTATCTTTTTTTGTTTTTTTCTTCTAGTGTAATTTTTTCCTCTAGCAATTGCTTTTTTAGTTACTTCATCTATATTGTTTGGAATTTTTATATCATCAAATTTACTCATTATTTCCCTCCTTCAATATATCGTATAACTTCTTTTTACCTCTTCTTATATAGGATTTTACTGTGTTTTCATTACACTCCATAATATCTGAAATTTGTGTTACAGTTAAATCTTGAAAGTATTGAAGTATTATAGGTGTTTTATATTTTTCATCTAATGAATCTATTGCATCATATAAATCTATATTTTCCTCTATACTCGAGTAGGATATTTCCCCTATGTAGTCTTCAACTTCCTCATCTTGAAACTTGCTATAATGCCTATTTTTCATATTTACATTATTTATAAGTACCTTAGTTATCCAAGTCTTGAAGAAATTTGGATTTCTCAGTTTTGAAATATTTATATATGCTTTATATACAGTTTCTTGATAAATATCTAATGCATCGTGTTCATTTTTTGTATACAAAAATGCAGTTTTATAAAGATACTCTTTATAAATATTTATTATTTTTTCAAAGGATTCGTCACAACCACTCTGTGCTTGTTCTATTAATTTGTATTCATTATATTCTCTTTGTTTTTTATTAAAAAATTTAATCCTTTTCATGGCTATATTTTCAAACATTTTACCCTCCCCCGTAATCATGATTACATATATTAGATGAATGAGGCGTTTATATAGTTGCAAAATTTTTTTATTTTTTAATTAATATTTTCATACTATAGTCACAGTGTTAATTCTATGCTTTTAATGTAAACTATTTATTAACTCATTCCTTTTATAATCAATAAAAAATTCGCTTCGCTCAAGCCACTGCGTAGGCGCTACACTTCATGTCGCCAACAACTTCGTCCGTTGCTTAAAATTTCTTTTTTACGATCTACAAACTGATTGGTATTGCTTAACTGCAATAGTTACCCATAGTTTTAAAGTATCATAATTTCCTTAAGTGTAAAAAAGAGAAAGCATATTTTCCCTTATTTTATACTTTCTCTTATAATTTACTATTTTAAATTAACATTCATAGTATGATTAGAATTTAAATTAATTTCTTTTTGAATAGGTACTGCCAATTTGTATTTTTTACTTAAATCTATTTTATCAACAATAAATGTAGCTAGTCCACTTGCATAATGTGTATCTTTTGCATTATTCCAATGACTATTAGATGGCCATTTTCCCTTATGTGTTACATATATTCCACTATAAGTATCTCTCATATCATCATCAAATAATACTACTTGACTTAGAACATTGTAATCTCCATTCACTTTTAGTATTATAGTTGTATTTTTATCATTTACAGTTATATCTTTTATCGTGACACTTGTTCCATCTCCTGTATTAATACTTTTTCCTATCAATTCATTAATAGAATAGAATTTTCTTTCTTTATCTATATCTAAATTATAACTAATTTTTTTTCCTTCATATTTGTGTGCAGGTTTAGCATCCACATTTAAATCTCTTTTTTCAACAGGTCTAGAAACTTTTATATCTTCTACTTCACTACCTTCTTCCATTGTAGTAGTCATCTTGATTATATCTTGACCATGAACTTTGCTCGGTATAGATTGTTCATCAGTGTAAGGAGTTATATTTAAATTTTCAACATTAGATAAATCATCATAAATTGCTATTGTGAAATTCCATCCTTTTTCATCTTTATGACCATCTATCTGAGCATTTCTATATGATTTACCATTATTACCTACTATTTTGTATGAAGCAAATACCCACTTATCAGATATATTCTCATCTGCTGTCAATTTTATATAACTAGCTAGTGGCGTTACTTCTATACTCTCTAAAGTCATAGTTTTACCGTCTAAATCTATTTCATTTTTTATGTTAATTCTCTTTATAGATTCTACCTTATCCGTTTTAAAAGAAAAATTCCAATTTCCTTTTAATTCTTTTATATCATTACTTGTCCATTCATTTGACTTTATTTCTAAACCTTGTAATTTTATATATACATCTACATTATCTTCTAGTTTTATGTCTCCTACATCAGCAGTTACTACTAAACTAGCTTTAGTATCATCTATTTTTCTTATATGCGCCCCCCAACCTACAATATTTTCATTATCACCTATGCTGACTTCTAAATTTGCATATAAGTTATGTTCTAGATCACTTTCTTCGTATTGCTTTAAAAAGTTACTTTCGACTATCATATTGGCAATAAATTGATAGTTATCTAATGTACTATTTTCTAGTGTTACAATGGCTTTGTCATCAGAAATTACTATATTATTTTTATTACTTTCATGTTTTAATTTATTGCTATATGATTTTGGTAAAACACTTTCTATAAAGTCTACTATGACACTTTCTATATTAGGAAATGCTTGTGCTACTACTGGGAAAGTTAATCCCAAACCAATCCCACCAATTACCACTACATTTGCCACTCTTTTTATTGTCATAGAACTTTTTCTTGCCTTCATTGATTTTTCTTGTCTACCTTTTTCTATTCCTCTTGAAACTGCTTGATTTAACTTCTCTTTAGGTATATTTATATTATTTTTCATTATACATTTTCCTCCCCAACTAATGATCTCAATCTTTTTAAACCTCTGTTTAAATAAGTTTTTGTAGTTCCTATTGGTATACCCAACTTATTAGATATTTCATTTAAAGTTAAATCATCAAAATATTTAAGCTCTATTACCTTTTTATGTCTTTCTTCGAGTTCATCTAAGGCATTGATTACATCTATCTTTTGGTCTATATCTATTTCTTTTACAGTCCCTTCAATTTGATTTTGTTCATCTAAGTATGTAACTTTTTTATTTTTATTTATTGTATTTATGGATATATTTATAAGTATTCTCGTTATCCAAGTATCAAAATATTTGGCCTTCTTAAGTGTATCTATTGATATATAAGCTTTATATACTGTTTCTTGAACTATATCTAGAGTATCTTGTTCATTTTTTACGTATGAATATGCTATTGTATACAGATTATCTTTTATGTCCTCAATTATTTCTATAAAAGCTTTTTCATCTCCCCTTATAGCCCTTTTTACTTTTAATTCCTTTAGCATTTATTTACTCCTTTTTAGTATTTGGTAATTACCTTTACACTAATTAGACAATTCATTATACTATACGGTTTCATATTTTTATAATTTAATTATTTTAAATTTACATAAAAAATTCGCTTCACTTAAGCCACTGCGTGGGCGCTACACTTCATGTCGCCAACGACTTCGTCCGTTGCTTAAAATGTAATTTTTTACATTTTTAAACCTATTGACCTATCTTATTTCCATTGGTTATCAACAGTTTTATGCTTAATATAATTTCCTTGTATGTAAAAAATAGACTATCTAAAAACTTAGATAGTCTATTTTCTATATTTTATTTAAAGTAATTTACTCCACTTTCAAATATTCTTTGTTCTTTTTCTCCTAATATATTTTTCATTACATGGTTGCCAACTCTTTCAGAGTGACCCATCTTACCAAGTATTCTTCCATCAACACTAGTTATTCCTTCTACTGCATAGAATGAACCATTTGGATTAAACTCTATATCATAAGTAGGATTGTTGTCAAAATCTACATATTGAGTAGCTATTTGTCCATTAGCTATTAACTCTTTCATAACTTCTTCACTAGCTACAAATTTACCTTCTCCATGAGATATTGCTATACTATGAGTATCTCCTACCTCTGTACCTGATAACCAAGGCGATTTGTTTGATGCTATTCTTGTTCTTACCACTTTAGCTTGATGCCTTCCTATATCATTGTAAGTAAGTGTTGGTGCATCTACTGATGTATCCCTTATTTCACCATATGGCACTAATCCAAGTTTTATAAGAACTTGGAATCCATTACATATTCCTAGCATTAATCCATCTTGTTTAGTTAAAAATTCATTTACAGCTTCTTTTACTCTCTCATTTCTAAATACTGTAGCTATAAATTTGCCAGAACCGTCTGGTTCATCACCTGCACTAAATCCTCCAGGTAACATTATTATCTGAGACTTTCGTATTTCTTTTACTATAGTATCTATAGATTCTTCTATGTCTTTATATGTTAAGTTCCTAAATACTTCTATATTTGCCTTCGCTCCAGCTTTTTCAAATGCACTAGCTGAATCATATTCACAGTTTGTTCCCGGGAATGTAGGTATAAATACCCTTGGCTTAGCAACTGTTATAGAAGATTTTTTATATTTATCTTGAGAAGTAAAACTTATAGTTTCTACTTTACTTTTTATTTCTACTGATTTTGTTGGGAATATAGACTCTAAAGTATTACAATGAGCTTTATATAATTCATCTAAACATATTTCTTCATTTTCAATAAATATTTTTTCTTCTTCTATTGTAGTACCTAGAACTATATAATTATATCCTTCTAATATACTTAAATCATTTTGAGATAATTCGAAAATTATATTTCCATACCCTGTTTCAAATAGGTTCGTAACTCCTTGTTCAAATTTAAATCCTATTTTATTACCAAATGCCATCTTACTTATAGCTTCACTTATCCCACCACCTCCTAGTGCATATGTTGATAATACCTGCTTATTGTGTATAAGTTCTTTTGCTTTATTTAAATTTTTCTTTAGTAAATCAAAGTTAACCACACCATTTTCTAGTTTATCTGTGCATAACATAATAACTTGTGAATTACTTTTCTTAAACTCTGAAGATACTACCTTTTCTGCATCCACAGTATCAACAGCAAATGATACTAATGTTGGTGGAACATTTATATCTTTAAATGTTCCAGACATACTGTCTTTTCCACCTATTGCAGCTATTTCTAGTCTATTTTGGGCATAATATGCACCTAAAAGTGCTGCAAATGGTTTGCCCCATTTAGTTGGGTTATCCCCAAGCTTTTCGAAATATTCTTGTAAAGTAAGCCTAATCGAACTATAGTTACCCCCAATAGCCACAACTTTACACACAGATTCTACTACTGCATATAGTGCTCCATGGAATGGACTCCATTTTCCTATCTTTGGATTATATCCATAAGTCATTATAGTCGATGTATTAGTTTCTCCACAAAGTACAGGTATCTTAGCTACCATACCTTGAGATGGAGTTGCTTGATACTTTCCTCCAAATGGCATTAATACTGTATTTGAACCTATTGTGTTATCAAATCTTTCGACTAATCCTTTTTGTGAACATACATTTAAGTCAGATAATAGATTTATAAATTTTTCTTTTATACTTATATCTTCACCTGTTGCTAACTCACAAATTTCTTCATTTTTTATACTTCTAAAGTATGGCTTTTCTTCATCTACCTTATCTACATGAACTTTTGTACTTTGCTTAACTCCATTAGTTTCTAAGAAGTTTCTACTTATGTTTACTATAGCTTTGTCATTCCAAAACATTCTCATATATCCACTGTCTGTAACTGTAGCTACATGAGTAGCCTCTAAATTTTCTTTTCTTGCTAATTCTATAAACCTTTCTTTATTTTTAGATTCAACAACTACTGCCATACGTTCTTGAGACTCTGATATAGCTATTTCAGTACCGTCAAGTCCATCATATTTTTTAGGAACTAAATTTAAATTAATATCTATGCTATCTGCAACCTCTCCTATAGCAACGCAAACTCCGCCAGCTCCAAAGTCGTTACATCTTTTTATCATTTGAGCTACTTCTTTGTTTCTGAAGAATCTTTGTATTTTTCTTTCATTTGGAGCATCTCCTTTTTGAACTTCAGCACTACAAGTAGTTAAAGATTTTTCACTATGCTCTTTAGATGAGCCAGTTGCTCCTCCACATCCATCTCTTCCTGTTTTTCCTCCAAGAAGTATTACTATATCTCCACTTTTTGGAGTTTCTCTAATTACATTTTCCTTTGGAACTGCTGCTATAACTGCACCTATTTCCATTCTTTTAGCAACAAAGTCCTCATCATAGACTTCAGCAACTTGGCCTGTTGTTAATCCTATTTGGTTACCATAGGAACTATATCCATGAGCTGCATCACGAGTTATTTTTCTTTGCATAAGCTTTCCAGGTAGTGTATTTTCTAAGGTTGTTCTAGGGTCTGCACTTCCTGTAACACGCATTGCTTGATATACATAACTTCTTCCTGATAATGGGTCTCTTATTGCTCCACCTAAGCATGTAGCTGATCCACCAAAAGGCTCTATCTCTGTTGGATGATTGTGTGTTTCGTTTTTAAACATTACTAAGTATGGTTCGACTTTACCATCTATCTCAACATCTACGTTTATGCTACAAGCATTTATTTCTTCACTTACATCTAAATCTTCTAACTTACCATCTTTTCTTAATTCTTTCATAGCTATTGTCGCTATATCCATTAGACATACATCTTTTTGTCTATCTACATAAACCTTATTTCTTGAATTAAGATACATATCATAAGCTTCTTTTACTATATCTGTATATTTACCATCTTCTATTTTTACATCTTCTATTTCTGTCATAAAAGTAGTATGTCTACAATGATCTGACCAATATGTATCTAGTACTTTTATTTCCGTTATGGTTGGATTTCTTTTTTCTGTATCTCTAAAATAATTTTGTATATGTTCTAAATCACCTAATGTCATTGCTAATCCATTACTATTTAAAAACTCTTTTAGTCCATCTATTGTTAATTCTATAAATCCATTTAGCACTTCTACTTCTATGGGTATTTCACTTTCTATTTTTAATGACTCTGGCTTTTCTAATGATGCCTCTCTACTATCTACAGGATTTATACAATATTCTTTTATTCTATTAAAATTTTCATCACTTATATTTCCACTAAATATATATACTTTAGCTGTATTTATAGTTGGTCTTATTCCTTGATTGACTATTTGAATACATTGACTTGCCCAATCCCCTCTTTGGTCATACTGCCCTGGCAAATATTCTATAGCAAATATTCTTTCCTTTGTTTCATCACTATTTGTAACATCTAATGTTTCATGATAAACAATATCTAAATTTGGCTCTGAGAATACTGTTTGAGCTACTTTTTTATATACTTCATAATCTATTCCTTCTATATCATATCTATTTAAAATTCTTATACTTTCTATTCCCTTTATATGTAAGCTTTCTATTAAATCCTTTTTTAAAGCTTTAGCTTCAAGATCGAATCCTGGCCTTTTTTCTACAAATATTCTTCTAACACTTGACTCTAAACTTATAGTATCTAACATATCTTATCTCCCTTTTATAAAATTAGATTTTTACTACATTGATTAATTCATTAATACATTATTTAAATCTTATTTGTTCTTAAAATTTAAGTAACCTGTCAACGAATTAGTTTTTAAAGCTACCATGTATTCAAATATAAAACCTCTAATTAAAATATCTAAAGTATATGAATATATAATTGTAGATTTTTTAAATTACATCTAATAATTTCTAGTATGTTATACTTAACACATATAACATACTAGAAATTATCCTATTATGATTTAAAAATATCTTTAACTTAATTCTTCGCACAATGTTATTCCTATATCTGTTCTATAGTGCATTCCTTCAAAATTTATTCTTTCAATATTTTCATAAACTTTTTTCGCTGCTTCTTCTACAGTAGATGCACTAGAGGTTATACCTAACACTCTACCACCATTAGTTACTAGTTTTCCATCTATGAGCTTAGTCCCACTATGAAACACTACTATGTCATCATCTAATTTATTAAGACCTTCTATAACTTTTCCCTTTTCATAGTTATCTGGATATCCTCCAGATGTAAGCATCACACAAACAGACTCTTCTTTTTTATAGACTATATCTATTTCATTTAATTTATTGTTTAATATTGCTTCAATTATATTATTTAAATCTGTTTCTAGTCTAAATAATACTGATTGAGTTTCTGGATCTCCAAATCTTACATTATATTCAAGGACTTTAGCACCTTCTTCAGTTATCATAAGACCGATAAATAATATACCTTTGTAATCTAATCCATCTTTTTTGAATCCTTCTAAGGTTTTTAACAATACTTCCTTTTCTATTTCCTTAGCTACTCTATCTGTATATATTTCACTTGGAGAGAAGGTTCCCATTCCACCAGTATTAGGGCCTTCTTCATTGTTATATACTTTTTTGTGATCTTTTGCACTTACCATAGGAACTATAGTATTATTATCTACAAAAGCTAATATTGATGTTTCTATACCTTTTAAAAACTCTTCTACAACTATTTTATTACCAGCTTCCCCAAATTTTTTATGACTCATCATTTCATGCAAAGTCTGCATTGCTTCTTCTCTATTTTGTGGTATAATAACACCTTTTCCAGCAGCTAATCCATCAGCCTTTATTACTACTGGATATCCAAAAGTGTCTATCTCATTTATAGCATCTTCTATATTTGTATACTCTTTATACTTTGCAGTAGGTATATTATGTCTTACCATAAAGTCTTTAGAAAAAGCTTTACTTCCTTCAAGCCTAGCACATTCTTTATTAGGTCCAAATATTCTAAGTCCACACTTTTCAAATTCATCTACAATTCCTTTTACAAGTGGTACTTCTGGTCCTACTATCGTTAAATCTATCTTATTTTCTTTAGCAAATACTAAAAGTTTATCTATATCACTATCGTTTATATCTATACACTGAGCTACATCTGAAATCCCTGCATTTCCTGGAGCGCAGTATATTTTTACTATACCTTTTTCTTTACTTAATTTCCAAGCTATAGCGTGTTCTCTACCGCCACCACCTATAATTAATATCTTCATAGCCTACCCCCTAGTGTTTGAAATGTCTTATCCCCGTAAACACCATAGTCATTTGATTTTTATTACAAGCATCTATAGATTCTTGATCTTTCATAGAACCTCCTGGTTGAACTATTGCATCTATTCCATATTCATGTGCTAATTCTACACAGTCACTAAATGGGAAGAATGCATCTGATGCAAGGACTGCTCCTTTGAAATCTTTATCTTTATTATTTTCTAAAGCATTTTTTAATGCCCATATTCTTGAAGTTTGACCACATCCTAGAGCTAAAGTCTGACCATCTTTAACTATAGCTATTGCATTTGACTTCATATTTTTAACTACTCTCATACCAAATTCCATATCTATTAATTGACTTTCACTTGGCTTAACATCTGTCACCACTTCACATTTTTGTGCTAAAGTGTTGTTTCTATCTTGTATTAGTAATTTTCCATCAAGGTATTTCATATCATATGGTTGTAAACTCTTTTCTATTTTAGCTAACTTTAAAATTCTAAGGTTTTTCTTTTCTTTTAATATATCTAATGCTTCGTCTGTATAATCATAAGCTACTACTATTTCTAAAAATATATCATTCATCATCCTTGCAGTTTTAGCATCAACAGTAGAAGTTATTCCTACTATTCCACCAAATATAGATACTTTATCAGCTTCATAGCATTTTTTATAAGCTTCTAAACTATCTTTTCCTATTCCTACTCCACATGGGTTGGTATGTTTAATAGCTACACTAACAACTTCTTTACTATCTTTAAACTCCCTCATTACCTCCAAACATCCATGTAAATCATTTATATTGTTAAATGAAAGCTCTTTTCCATTTAATTGTTCATAATTTAATATTGAATTTTTAGCATTTGGTTGAGTATATAAAATACCATTTTGATGTGGATTTTCGCCATATCTTAAAGTTTCTTCTTTTTGGAATGTTAAGTTTAATATTTCAGGATAAGTATCTCCTACTTGCTCTGCAAAGTAAGTTGATATAAGTGCATCATATCTAGCCGTTGTAGAGAAAGCCTTGTATGCTAATCTTTTTCTATCTTCTAAAGTTAAATCATTATTTTTTAGTTTTTCTATTATCATATCGTAATCATCTACATCTACTACGATTGTTACATCTTTATAGTTTTTAGCTGCTGAACGTATCATAGATGGTCCACCAATATCTATGTTCTCTATCATCTGTTCATGATTTTTTCCTGCTTTTAATGTTCCTTCAAAGTCATATAAATTGACTGCTACTAAATCTATCGATCCTATATTGTACTCGTTTACTGTATCTATATGTGATTTTTCATCTCTCTTATAAAGTATCCCTCCATGTATATATGGATTTAATGTTTTAACTCTTCCGTCTAACATTTCAGGAAATTTTGTTACATCTTCTATAGTTATAGAATTTACTCCATTTTCTACTAGTGTTTTAAATGTATTACCTGTAGATATAACTTCATATCCTAGACTATTTAGCTCTCTAGCAAATTCTACTACTCCACTCTTATCTGTCACACTTATTAATGCTCTTTTACTCATTTATAAACACTCTCCTACCCACAATACTTAATTTATTTTCGCAGAACAACCTTATACTTTCATTTAATATTTTATGCTCAACTTCTAATACTCTTTTAGATAATGTTTTAGCATCATCATCTTGCTTAACTTCAACTGTTTTTTGCATTATTATTGGCCCATTATCCGCAACCTCATCTACAAAATGAACTGTTGCGCCTGTAAATTTAACTCCATAATCTATGACAGCTTGATGCACCTTTTCTCCATAATAGCCTCCACCACAAAATGATGGTATTAATGATGGATGTATATTTATAATCTTATCTTTAAATTCTGATACAAACTTAGGACTTATTATCTTTAAGTATCCTGCTAGAACTACTAAATCAACTTTATACTTTTTTAATATTTCTATAATCTTATCTTCATTAGTTTCATATATAGCATCTATATCATTATGCTTTGCTCTTTGTAGAGCATAGGCATTCTCTTTATTTGATATCACAACATTAACATTACCTTTGATGTTTCCAAATTTAGTTCCATCAATGATTGATTGTAAATTAGTCCCTCCACCAGATACTAATACTCCTATGTTTAACATAGACTTACTCCTTCATGAGTGTCTACAACGTTTCCTATTATATATGCTTTATCTTTCATCAGTCCCTTATATTTTTCATCTATATTTATTTCTTGATCTTTAGTATTTATATAATTTACAACTTCTTTTGCTCTTTCACTATCTACAACTAGCACTAATCCAATTCCCATATTAAAACTCTTATGAAGTTCTCTTTCTTCTATAGAATTAAATCCTTCTATCATTTTGAATATAGGAGGTTTTTCCCATGAATCCTTCTTAATATCTATACCTAAATCTTTTGGTATAACTCTAGGTATATTCTCTATAACTCCTCCACCTGTTATATGAGCTATAGATTTTATTTCAAATTTATTTATTAAATCTAAAACTAACTTTACATATATTTTAGTAGGAGTTAAAAGTGACTCTCCTAAAGTCATCCCTAATTCTTCTATGTACTGTTCTAATTTATAATTATATGTATCTAAAAAAATCTTTCTTATAAAAGAATATCCATTGCTATGAACTCCACTTGATGATATCCCTATAAGCACATCTCCATTTTTAACATTTTTACCAGATACTATTTTTTCTTTGTCAGCTATTCCAACTGAGAATCCTGCTAAATCATATTCATCATCAGAATACATACCTGGCATTTCAGCTGTTTCTCCACCTATAAGTGCAGATCCTGCCATCTTACATCCTTTTGCTATACCCGAAACTATCTGTTCTACTTTCTCTGCAACTAATTTTCCAGTAGCTATATAATCTAAGAAAAATAATGGCTTTGCCCCTTGACATATTAAGTCATTAACACACATTGCAACTAAATCTATTCCAACCGTATCATGTTTATCTAACATTTGGGCTAGCTTTAATTTTGTTCCAACTCCATCTGTAGATGATAGCAACACTGGTTCTTTCATAGTTGTAAAATCTTTTAAACTATATAATCCACTAAAGTTTCCTAAATCTCCTATTACATTGCTGTCATAGGTAGATTTTATCTTTCCTTTTATAAGATCTACTGCTCTATTTCCCTCATCTATATCTACTCCAGATTGCTTATATGTTAACATGAAAGTAATTCCTCCCTATCTATTTTCTTAACTGGATAATCTCCATCAAAACAAGCTTTACAGAATTTAGATTTTTGTCCAGTTGCCTCTAGCATTCCTTCAATTTCTAAGAATTCTAATGAATCACATCCTATATATTCTTTAATTCCTTCTACATCATTTTGTGATGCTATTAATTTCGAACGGTTTGGTGTATCTATTCCATAGTAACAAGAATACTTAACTGGGGGTGATGTTATTCTAAGGTGAATCTCACTTGCTCCTGCATCTTTTAGAGATTTTACTATTGCCTTTGAAGTAGTTCCCCTAACTACTGAGTCATCTACGAGTATTAATGATTTTCCTTTGACTACACTTGATAATGGATTAAGCTTTATCTTTACTCCAATTTCTCGTTCTTCTTGAGTAGGTTTTATAAATGTTCTCCCCACATATCTATTTTTAACTAATCCTTCGCTCACAGGTAGCCCACTAGCATTGGAATATCCTATTGCCCCTGCCCATCCTGAATCTGGAACTGGGACAACTATATCAGCTTTAACTTTATCATCCTTAGCTAATATTTCTCCACATTTAATCCTAAAATTATATACGTTTACATTATCTATAGTTGCATCATTTCTAGCAAAGTATATGTGTTCAAATATACAACTTCTTTTCACTGTTTTATAATTTTCAGAGTAAAAATAAGATTTCATTTCACCATTTTTTATAACTATTATTTCTCCTGGCTCTACATCTCTTATAACTTCTCCACCTATTATATCTATCGCACAATCCTCAGATGCAAATATAAATTTTTCATCTTTCTTACCTAATATTAATGGTCTAAATCCATGAGGGTCTCTAACTGCTACAAGTTCATCTTCACCCATTATTACTAGTGAATATGCACCTTTTATATAATCCATTGTTATTTTTAAACTCTCTACTATATCACCTTTATAGTATCTAGCAAGTATGTATAAAATTACCTCCGTATCAGAGTTCGCTTGAAACATATATCCATCTTCTTCTAACATGTCTCGTAAATAATTTGCATTTACCAAATTACCATTATGAGCTAAGGCTAATTTTCTCTTTCTACAACTTCCAACTAATGGCTGGCAGTTTGCCATATAACTTCCACCAGCAGTTGAATATCTTACATGTCCTATTCCCATATTTCCTTTTAACTCTGCTAAGTCTTTTTCCTTGAACACATCTGATACTAATCCCATATCTTTTTTGTAGTTTATTTTTTCATTGCCAACTACTGCTATACCACAACTTTCTTGACCTCTATGCTGCATAGAGTACAAAGAATAATATAATTCTTTAGATATATCTTTATTTGAATATATACCTACTATTCCGCACATATTATATCCCCCTAATTACTCATTCTTGCAAGGACTTCTTCATATCCTTGTACAAGGTCTCCTAAATCTCTTCTAAATCTATCTTTATCTAATTTTTCATTAGTGTTTACATCCCATAGTCTGCAAGTGTCAGGAGATATTTCATCGGCTAAAATTATATTTCCTTCGCTATCTTTTCCAAACTCTAACTTAAAATCTACTAGCTTTAAATTCATCTTTAAGAAGAAATCTTTCATAACTTCATTTATTTTTAAAGTTTCTTTTCTTATAAAATCTATTTCTTCTCTAGTTGCTAACTTCATTGCTACTGCATGATCATCATTTAGCATTGGGTCACCATATTCATCATTTTTGTAGCATAGCTCAAATATTGGTTCTTCTAAAACTATCCCTTCTTCTATTCCAAATCTCTTACAAAATGATCCTGCTGTTATATTTCTTACTATAACTTCTAGTGGTAAAATTTCTACTTTTTTGACTAACATTTCTCTTTCTGATAAGTTTTTTATGAAGTGTGTTTTGATTTGTTCTTTGTGTAACATTTCAAATATTATTGTTGATATTTTATTATTTAATATTCCTTTTGATGATATTTCAGCTTTCTTTTCCCCATTAAATGCAGTTGCATCATCCTTGTAATGAACTATGTACTCATTTTCATTTTCTGTAGAATATATTTGTTTAGCTTTTCCCTCGTATAATAACATAATTAATTCCCCCTAAAATTTTTATCATCTTCTAATACTTTAGCTTCCATTTCTTCTCTATATAATTTTAAATCTTCTTTTAATTTTGGATATTTTATACTCATTATTTGAAGTGCCATTAAAGCTGCATTGAGCCCTAGGTCTATAGTCACAGTTGCTACTGGTATTCCCTTAGGCATTTGAACTATTGATAAAAGTGAATCTAAACCATCCATAGTAGATGATTTTATTGGTAAACCTATTACAGGTATTAATGTATGAGATGCTATTACCCCTGGTAGATGTGCTGCCTTTCCTGCTGCTGCTATTATTACGTCTGTATTGTCTTCTATTTCTTCTAAGAAACTCATAAGTTGCTTTGGCGTTCTATGTGCTGATAAAGCTCTAACTACTACTTCTACATCATACTTTTCTAATAAATTTATTCCTTCTTCTAATTTAGGATAATCTGATTTGGAACCCATAACTACTGCTACTTTCATTTTAAATTCCCTCCGTTTTTTTATTATAAATACGATATATTTAATTCGTACTATAATTCGAACTTTATATTTAAATTTTATATTAATATTCACATATAATCAAGTATTTATTTTGTTTTTTATTGATTAAATTCGATATTTAATTATCATTTACATAATTTAATTATATATTGTTCGATAAATGTATAATTAAATTATGTTTTATATGAAATTATCTTTCATTAGACCCTCTACTTTATTTATCTAACGACTTAGTTGATTTTTAAACATTTTTCGGTCTATATTATAAAAATTTTTATAATTTTGGTTTAGCTTATTACTTATTAGGTATAAATTTAGTAGATAATTAAAATTATGAAGAAAGAAGATGATTTTATGGATATGAATTTCCTAAAAACAATTCAAAGTGACACAAAAAAATTACATGATATGGCAGAGAATACAGGGTTCATAAAAAGATTAGTAGATGGTAATGCTACTATTGAAACATATGGTGAGTATATCTACAACCTTTACTTTGTATATAAAGCTATAGAAGATAATTTAAGAAAACATGAAGATAATGAAGTTTTAAAAGAGTTTATAACTCCCGAAGTTTTTAGAGCTGAGTCTTTACTAAAAGATTCTAAGTTCTTATTAGGAGATAAATTTAACTCAATGGAAATTTGTGATTCAACTAAGGTCTTTGTTAATAGATTAAATGAGTTATCTAAAATAAATCCTAATTTATTAGTTGCTCATGCATATACTAGATATTTAGCAGATTTATTTGGTGGCAGAACAATATTCGAAATAGTTAAATCTAAATACAATATTGATAATAAAGGACTTAATTATTATGTATTTGATCAAATACAAGATTTAAAAGGATTTGTCATGATGTACCATCAAAAACTTAATTTAATAAAATTAGCTGACGAAGATAAAAAAGATTTCTTAAATGAGGTTTGCTTATCTTATGTTTTCAATATAAGTATATCTAATGAATTAGAATATCTAAGATTTTAAATAAAAATATAGCCACTTTTATATATAAAAGTGGCTATATTTTTATCTATTTTTATTCTTATAACTAGGAAGAAAACTAAATGTTTTCCATGTAATAGTAAACATATAAATCAAACATAAAAATAATAAAATCGGAATTAACATCTCTGGTAGCTTATAATATTTATCTATGGTGAATATAATCCCTTCTATTATTAGTAAAAATCCTATAGTGTAATTAAGTTTTATGTAGTATTTTTTATATTCCTCATTATCTTTCATTTTTTCTATGCAACTAAACGTAAAATTAGAAGATGGTATAACCCCATTCTTTCTTACTCTATTTGTTGAATATATAGTATATATCCCCATCATTATTAAAAATATATTTACTATTATTCCAAACATAGTAAATCTTTCCTCCTTTATATATGACTTTTCCCCATAGATATTTTTATATTTAGTTTAACATTTATTTATATTTCTAACTATACTTTACTCAATTTGTAATAAATTGTAATATATAGCATTAATAGATTTAATTTTTAATTTAACCTCTAACTTTCTTAACATAAAAAAGCCACTCACTGAGTGGCTTTTTGTTATTTTATAAGAATATAAACTTACATATAAATAATATTGATAATATTATCAATGATAAATTTATTTCATTTGTTCTTTTTGTCGCTATCTTTAAAACTACAAATGATATTATACCAAATATTATTCCATCAGCTATACTATATGCAAGAGGCATCATAGCAAATGTTAAGAATGCTGGTATAGCATTTGTAAAATCTGAAAAATCTATCTTAGTTAATGAACTTGCCATCATAACTCCAACTAATATAAGTACTGGAGCTGTAGCTTGAGTTGGTATCGCTGTAAATACTGGTGCAAAGAATAGTGCTAGTAAAAATAATATTCCTGTAGTTACTGCTGTTAATCCAGTTCTTCCACCTTCACCTATACCTGCCGCACTTTCTACATAAGCTGTTACTGTAGATGTTCCAAGTAATGCTCCTGCTGTAGTAGCTATTGCATCTGCAAATAATGCTTGTTTAGCTTTTGGTAACTTACCATTTTCATCTAACATATCTCCCTTTGAGGCAACCCCTACTAAACATCCTACTGTATCAAATAAATCAACAAATAAGAATGTAAATACAACTACTATCATATCAAAGCTAAATATTTGTTCCATTGGAACTGAGAAAGCTTGCATAAATACTGGCTTTAATGATGGTGCAGCCGATACTACACCTTCTGGAGGATGAACTAATCCACCTATCATTCCTACAATAGATATAGTAAGCATAGCCACTAAGAATGCTCCCTTTACATTTCTAGCTATTAGTATTGCTGTTAATAATAATCCAAATATAGTTAATAAAACTAATGGATCTTTTAAGTTTCCTAGTGCAAGTATTGTAGATCCGTTAACTACTATTCCTGCATTCGATAATCCTATAAATGCTATAAATAATCCTATACCTGCTGTTACTGCATGTTTTAAAGCAGTTGGTATACAATCTATTATTTTCTCTCTTACATTAGTTATTGTAAGTAATATAAATATAATTCCTTCTATTAATACTGCACAAAGAGCAAACTGCCAACTATACCCCATACCTAAAACTACTGTATAAGCAAAGAATGCATTAAGCCCCATACCTGGTGCTAAACCTATTGGATAGTTTGCTAATAATCCCATAGCACAACTTCCTATAAATGCTGCTATTGCTGTTGCAGCAAATACTGCACCTTTATCCATACCTGCATCTGCAAGTATATTTGAGTTTACTACTAAAATATATGCCATAGTCATGAATGTCGTTATTCCTGCTATAACTTCAGTCTTTACGTTTGTGTTATGTTCTGATAGTTTAAATACTTTTTCTAGAACACCTTTGTTCATTGTCTGAGTTGACTGCATTTGTACCTCCCCAATTTTCGAATTTATAATAATATCTTATATAAATAATTCGTTTTTATCTTAACCTTACATTAGTAAGTATATTATATAGTCCATATTTTTTCAATAGTTTTTTTGAACCTTTTTATATTTTTTATTTCTAAAGTTCGTATTTTTAGTTAATTTTTATTATATTTTACTAGTATATACTCTAAAACGTTCTATATTTCGCTTATTTCTATCAGATTTTTAACTCTTATATATTGGCTTTATTTTGACATTATATTTTTTATATCTTAGAATTATTAGTATCATAGTTTGATTTCAAATCACTTATATAAATTGGAGGTTTTTATTTTGTTAGTTATTACAAGAAAAAAGCGAGTTTTATACAACGTTACTATGGTACTTCTTTCGTTGTTAATTGCTAGTATTTTAATTATTCAATTAACTATAAGTATTAGCCCCAAAACCTCGTTAATTCTTTCAAATATAGAATTTTTCATATGGGTAATATTTGTTATAGATTATATAGCTAGATTTATTACTAGTGATAATAAGAAACTTTTTATAAAAAATAATATATTAGATTTAGTATCAATAATACCTTTTCATACAATATATATATATTTCTCAAACTTATGTAGTTTTCATGTTGGAAAATATATACTTTTACTGAAGTTAGTCATGGTACTAAGAATATTAGCTATAATAAAAAGAAGTAATAGCAATTTTTATCGTTTAATAAGAACCAATAACTTTAGTTATACTCTTTTTATAGCTGTTATAATAATACTCCTAAGCTCTATTTCTATTAGTTATTTTGAAAATTGGGATATTGGAGATTCTCTTTGGTGGAGTATAGTTACTGTTACAACAGTAGGATATGGATATATATGCCCTAAAACTTTTTGTGGTAGAATAATAGCATCGATTCTTATGATATTTGGTATAGGATTTATAGGTTCGCTTACTTCTACGCTATCTACATATTTTATTAAAAAGGAAAATATAAGACATCATCATAAAAAACATAAAAAACATCATTCTCTCCTTCAAGATAGCCTAAAGGATGTAGTTATTGGTGCTAGATTTAGTAAAGATGAATATAAAGACATGGTTATACTAGATATAGTAAATAGGTTGGAAAACTTCGATGATTTAAGTGAAGATGATATAAATACTATGTGTAATGTACTTTCTTCTTTAAAGAAAAAAAGCTAGAGCATAATTTTGCTCTAGCTTTTGATTTATCCTTGAGTTTTTTCGTATTCTGCTTTAGTTGCAGGTACTTTTATTTCTCCATTTTTAACTTTTTCTTTCATTTCATTAACATAGTTTAATACATCTTGTGGGATTAATCCATCTTTTTTCTCTACTATACCAACTCCACCTTGCTTAAGTCCGTATACTTTTTCTTCTCCACCTTTTAACTTACCTTCTACTAATTCTTTAACTGTATCATATACACCTACATTAACTTTCTTTAAAGCTGATGTTAATACATTTTTTGGTGCTAAATTACTTTGATCTCTATCTACTCCTATAGCGTACTTATCTTTCTCTTTAGCTGCTTCTATAGCACCTAATCCAGTAGCTCCTGCTGCTGATAATATTATATCTGTATTGTTTCCATACATTTGATTTGCTATTGATTTACCTTTAGCTGCATCTCCAAATGTACCTGCATATTGTACATTTATATTAGCATTTGGATTTGCAGTTTTTACTCCGTACTTAAATCCATTTTCAAATCTTGATATTATTTGGTTTTCCATACCACCTAAAAATCCTACATTATTAGTTTTAGTCATCTTACCTGCTACAAGACCTGCTAAGAATGTTGCTTCATTTTCTTTAAATAGTATTGGTGTTACATTTTTTGGGATATCATCATAAGTTTCATCGATTATTGCAAATTGTTGATCTGGATAACTTTCAGCTTCCTTCTTAATATCATCCTTCATAGTGTTTCCTACACCTATAACTAAGTCTACACCTTCATCTATGACACTTTCTATGTTTTGTATGTATTCTGATGCTTGTTTAGATTCTATAACTTTTACTTTTATACCTAATTCTTTTTCAGCTTGCTTAAGACCTTCATATGCTGATTGGTTGAATGATTCATCATTTATTCCTCCAACATCTGCTACCATACCTACTTTTATAGTTTCTTTTTCACCCTTAGCTGAATCTGAACCACATCCAACTAAACTTAATGATGCTACTATTATAGCTGTACTTAATGCTGTTATTTTTTTGAATTTCATATTTTTCCTCCTAGTGTATTTTTTCATATATGTCTATATTGCTTAGTATATCTAATTTATATTCTTAATTTATTGATTTTATAGTAGTGCAAATTTTAATATAAATACTATTGATAATATTATTAAGGATGTTTTTGCTTCATCTTTTTTTCCTGATAATAATTTTAATACTGTATAAGATATTATCCCAAACATTATCCCATCTGCAACACTATACGATAAAGGCATTACTATAAATGTTATAAATGCTGGTATTGCATCTGTTAAATCATCAAAGTTTATTCTAATTATAGAACTTGCCATCATAAACCCAACTAGTATAAGTACTGGAGCTGTAGCTTGAGCTGGTATTGATGTAAATAAAGGTGCAAAGAATAATGATATAAAAAATAGTATTGCTGTGACAATTGCAGTTAATCCAGTTCTACCACCTACGGCTATGCCAGCACCACTTTCTACTGTAGTAGCAAGTGTAGATGTCCCTAACACTGAAGATATAGTAGTTGAAACTGATTCAGCTAATAATGCTTTTTTTACCCCTGGCATATTTCCATTTTCATCTATTAAATTTGCTCTATCAGCTATACCTAATAAAAATCCTATAGAGTCAAACATATTTACAAATAAAAGAGTTAATACTATCACTAACATATCTAAGCTAAAAATATCTGATTTTCCTACTTCAAAAACTTTCATAAATACTGGTTGTATAGATGGTGGTACATCTATAACTCCTTGGGGCATAGGAACTATTGCAAATATCATACCTATTATTGATGTTATTATTATGGATATTAAGAATGCTCCATTTACTTTTCTTATTAATAATGTTGCAGCAATTATTAAGCCAACTATAGCAAGTATAACTGTTGGAGACTTTACATTTCCAAGAGATATAATTGCTCCACCTTGTTGGATTATTCCTGCATTAACAAATCCGATAAATGTTATAAATAAACCTATTCCAGCTGTTATAGCATGTTTTAAAACATCTGGCATACACTCTATTATTTTTTCTCTGACATTAGTTATTGTTAATAAAACAAATATGATACCTTCTATAAACATTGCACATAAAGCAAATTGCCAACTATATCCCATACCTAAAACTACTGTATAAGTAAAGAATGCATTTATACCCATACTTGGCGCTAATATTATTGGGTAATTAGCAAGTAATCCCATTATTAAGCATCCTATTGCCGATGCTATTGCCGTGGCTGTAAAAACAGCTCCCTTGTCCATACCCGCTTGTCCTAGTATTGTAGGATTTACAACTAATATATATGCAATTGTCATAAATGTAGTAATTCCTGCTAATACTTCTGTTTTAACATTTGAATTATTTTCGCTAAGCTTAAATATTTTTTCTAAAACATTAACTTTTCCTTGGTTATTTTTTACCGTATTTTTCATTTATACGCCTCCTATAATTAATATTTCAGAATCTTTTCAATTTTATATTATTTTTTATTTTATAATGTAATATTTTGTCGATAGTTTTATAAAAATAAAAGGCTTATAGCCTTTTATTTTTATAATGTAAAGTGTATATGAAGTAATTATATTATAATCTTATTCCCATTCTATAGTTCCTGGAGGCTTAGAAGTTATATCATAAACAACTCTATTTGCTCCATCAACTTCATTAACTATTCTATTTGATATTTTCTCTAAAACATCATATGGCATTTTATACCAATCAGAAGTCATTCCATCAGAAGATGTAACAGCTCTTAAACCTACTAAATAAGCATAAGTTCTTTCATCACCCATAACTCCAACAGTTTTAACATCTGGTAAAGTAGCGAATGCTTGCCATATTTCTTTGTATAATCCAGCCTTTTTTAATTCATCCATATATATAGCATCAGCTTCTCTTAAGATATCACATCTTTCTTTAGTAACTTCTCCTATAACTCTTATACCAAGACCTGGTCCTGGGAATGGATGTCTGAATATTAAAGCTTCATCTATTCCAAGTTCTAAACCTATTTTTCTAACTTCATCTTTGAATAATTCTCTTAATGGTTCTACTATTTGGAACTCTATATCTTCAGGTATTCCACCTACATTGTGGTGAGATTTTATAGTAGCAGCTTCTCCATGTCCACTTTCTACTACGTCTGGATATATAGTTCCTTGTACTAAGAAGTCCATTTTTCCTAGCTTTGAAGATTCTTCTTCGAATACTCTTATGAATTCTTCACCTATTATTTTTCTCTTAGCTTCTGGTTCAGTTATCCCTTTTAATTTTCCTAAGAATCTATCTTCACAATTTACTCTTATTAAGTTCATGTCAAACTTATCTCTGAATATTCTTTCTACATCGTCACCTTCATTTTTTCTAAGTAAACCATGGTCAACGAATACACAAGTTAAGTTATCTCCTATAGCTCTATGAACAAGTACTGCAGCAACTGATGAGTCAACTCCACCACTTAATGCACATAAAACTTTTTTATCTCCGATTGTTTCCTTTAATTCTTTTATTTTATCTGATATGAAAGAATCTGTTGTCCAATCTCCACTTACCTTACATACATTGTATAAGAAGTTTTTAAGAACCATATCTCCTTCTAAACAATGTTCAACTTCTGGATGGAATTGCACTCCATATAAGTTCAGTTCAGCATTTTCCATAGCTGCTACTGGACAATCAGCAGTGTAAGCTATTGACTTGAACCCTTCTGGTAAAACATCTATTAAGTCTGTATGACTCATCCATACTGTACTTGTAGTTATACCTTCAAATATAGCTGACTTTTCATAAGTTATTGATGTTTTTCCATACTCTTTTTCACTAGTATTTCCTTTTCTTACATTACCACCTAATATGTGAGCCATTACTTGTATACCATAGCATATTCCAAGTATTGGTACACCTATTTCAAATATTTCCTTAGCTATCTTAGGAGAATCTTCTAAATATGCACTATTAGGTCCTCCTGTAAATATTATACCCTTTGGATTTTTTTCTTTTATTTTCTCTATAGGAGTCGTATATGGTATTATTTCACAATATACGTTATTTTCTCTTACTCTTCTTGCTATTAATTGATTGTATTGACCTCCGAAGTCAACAACAAGTACTAATTCATGCTTCATATTATATCTCCCCTTGCATACTATAGTTTGGTGCTTCTTTGCTTATTGTTATATCATGTGGATGACTTTCTTTTAAAGATGCTGCTGTTATCTTAACAAATTGAGCATTATCTGCTAAATCTTTTAATGTAGGTGCTCCACAGTATCCCATACCAGCTCTTATTCCACCTATCATTTGGAATATTATATCTTCTGCTTTGCCTTTGTAAGGAACCATTCCTTCAACACCTTCTGGAACTAATTTCTTAGCATCATTTTGGAAATATCTATCCTTTGATCCTCTTTCCATTGCCCCTATAGAGCCCATTCCTCTATAAGTTTTGTATGATCTACCTCTATAAAGAACTGTTTCTCCTGGACTTTCTTCAGTTCCAGCAAACATTGATCCCATCATACATACTGCTGCTCCACCTGCTAATGCTTTAACTATATCTCCTGAGAATTTAATTCCTCCATCTGCTATTACAGGCACTCCATATTTTTTACCAACTTCTGCACAATCTATTACAGCTGTTAATTGTGGTACCCCTATACCTGCTACTACTCTTGTAGTACATATTGATCCTGGTCCTATACCAACCTTTACACAGTCTGCTCCAGCTTTTATTAAATCTTCTGTTGCTTCTGGTGTTGCTACATTTCCTGCTATAACTTGAAGCTGTGGATGAGCATTTTTTACTTTTTTAACTGCATCCATAACTCCCTTTGAATGTCCATGTGCACTATCTAATACTATAACATCTACATTAGCCTTAACTAATGCATCTACTCTATCTAATAAGTCTGCGCTTATTCCGACAGCTGCACCACATAAAAGTCTTCCATGAGCATCCTTAGCAGAATTTGGGTATTGTATTTTCTTTTCTATATCTTTTATAGTTATTAATCCTTTTAAACGACCTTCTTCGTCTACTATAGGTAGCTTTTCTATTTTATGCTTTTTAAGTATTTGTTGAGCTTCAACTAAATCGATTCCTTCCTTAGCCGTTACTAAGTTTTCTTTAGTCATAGCTTCCTCTATACTCTTAGTCATATCATCTTCAAATTTTATATCTCTGTTAGTTATTATTCCTATTAGCTTATTATTTTCATCTACTATAGGTACCCCAGAAATTTTATATCTAGCCATTATATCATCTGCATCTTGTATACAATGGTCTTTTGATAAGTAGAAAGGATCTACTATTACACCACTTTCACTTCTCTTTACTTTATCAACCTCTAATGCTTGTTCTTCTATTGACATATTTTTGTGTATTATTCCTATTCCACCTTGTCTAGCCATAGATATAGCCATTTTAGATTCAGTAACAGTATCCATTCCTGCACTCATTAGAGGAATATTTAATTTTATTTCTTTAGTTAAATAAGTCTCTAATTTAACATCTTTAGGTAATACCTCAGATTTTTGAGGAACTAATAAAACATCATCAAAAGTTAAGCCTTCTTTTAGTATAGTTGCCATGGTAGTTCTCCTCCCTTTATTTTTTATTTATACGAATTTTATTTCCATTTTTTTAATCATTTATTCGTGTTATAAATGTATACAAAAAAACCTGCATAATAACTTCATCTTACTTCTCATAAAAGTGAAATTACTATACAGGTTTCCAAAATATCTGTTCTAGCCAACCTGTAAGGATTTTAATCAGCCTACAAGTTTACTTTATATGATATTCTGTGATAATAATTTCACTCATAGTCAAGATATTTACGGTATCTCGGTAGAAACTCTCAGACCATATTTCTGAGTATATACGAGTGATGGTATGTATTCATTTATAAATAATTTCTTTAGGTTAAATCCTAATTTATCAAAATTTATTATTTATGTCAATATCTTTATATTAAATTCTTTATATATAATATTGTTTATTTCTAGAAGAATTTTTGTAAACGATATCCCGTAATTATCTGCTATTTTTATGCAATCTTCATACTCAGGTGTTACTTTTATTAAATTTCCTTTGTAGTACCCAAGCTTTACAGATACTTTACCATAAATAGTTTCGATTTTTCGAAATTCCCTTTTTAATGTCACTCTATTATACTTAGAATATCTCACTCCAAAAGTAGATGTTTCTTTTAGTAAATGTTCGGTTATTTTTTCTAAATCATCTTCTTTACATATAACCGATAATTTTACTGCTGGTCTATTCTTCTTCATATATATACTCTCAGTATATATATCTAGAGCTCCTTCTTGTAATATTTTATTGTATAAGTGCGAATATACCTCTGATGACATGTCGTCAATATTAGTAGTTATTTCATATACTATTTCCTGTTTTTTTTTATACCTAAAATACTTCTTAGCATATTTGGTACTTCAAACTTCTTATATCCTATTCCATACCCTACTTTATTCACTTCAAACTCTATATCATCTACAAAATCATTACATAATGCCTTTATTATACCTGCTCCTGTTGGAGTTGTGCATTCACCCTTCACATTATTTAACTTAACTGGTACACCTTTTAATATTTCTAATGTTGCTGGTGCTGGTACTGGCATAACACCATGGTCGCATTTTACAAATCCTGACCCAAGAGGAACAGTACTTGCATATATCTTATCTATACAAAGTAGATCTATTAAAATACATGAACCTACTATATCAACTATAGAATCTATTGCTCCCACTTCATGAAAGTGTATTTTATCTATAGTCGTTCCATGTACTTTAGCCTCAGCTTCACCTATTACAAGAAATACTTTCTTAGCCATTTCTTTTACCTTATCACTTAAGTAACTAGAATCTATAATTTCAAATATATCTACTAAATGCCTATGTGGATTATTTTCTTTAGTTATAACATCTACATTCGTTCCAAGTATTCCACTTTCATTTTTAGGTGTAATCTTAATTTCAAATTCTTCTTTTATATTTAGTTTATTAATTTCTTCTAAGAATATTTCTTTAGGCACCCCTAAATCTAACAAACTTGATATGGTCATATCTCCTGAAATACCATTAACCAAGTCTAAATAAAGTATTCTTTCTCCCATAATACAACTCCTTAACGTTAATTGCCGTTTCTAATCTAATTTATTTATCATAGATGCCAAGTATCCTGCACCAAATCCATTGTCTATATTTACTACTGATATTCCCGATGCACAACTATTTAACATAGTTAAAAGAGCTGATAAGCCATTAAAGTTTGCACCATACCCAACTGAAGTTGGAACTGCTATAACTGGTACATCTACAAGTCCTCCTACTACACTAGGTAAAGCACCTTCCATACCAGCAACTACTACTATTACCCTTGCACTCTGTAACTCTTCTGTCCTATATAACAGTCTATGTATTCCTGCCACACCTACATCATATATTCTCCCAACATCATTACCTAAGAACTTAGCAGTATGATATACTTCATCTGCTACTGGTATATCAGAAGTTCCACCTGTAACAACTAATATTTTTCCTTTTCCCTTATTTTCTATAGGATGATTGTTTATCTTTAGGATCTTGCATGTTTTATCATATTCACAATTATCATATATAGATTTGATTTTCTCATATGTTTCTAATCTACATCTAGTACCTAATATGTTAGATCCTTTTTCATACATCTTTTCTATAATACCTATTATTTGCTCATCATTTTTACCTTCACAGTAAATTACTTCTGGGTATCCATTTCTTATTTGCCTGTGATGATCTATATTGGCATACCCTAAATCTTCATAGGGTAGCTTTTTTAACTTATCTAACGCTTCTTCTATGTCTATATTATCATTTTTAAACTCACTTAATAACTCCCTTAAGTCCATAAACTACCCCTTTCACTTTATAATTTATACTTTAAATTATATCCGTATATATATTATTTTTCCATAATTATAATTCGTTCATTTGCTGTTATTTTTCATCCAAAAATAAGAACCATTATATTTAGCTTTCCATGTTAAATGGATTCAATTATTTTATTTATAGAATCAAAATTTATTTCCATTATCAAAGTACTTTCTTCTTTCTCGGTTATCAATCTGACTTAAATAAAGACTGTTGTGTAATACATAATCCTAATTTTATGTATGATGAAGATTGTATTCATAACCTACTTCATTTTAAATTATTTAATTTATCATTTTTATATGTGCTCATTTCTATTTCAAGCTAATTTGATTATTAATCTCTTTACTATTTACTCATTTGTAATCTATTGAATTTGATTATATAATGTACTTGTATATAGCTAAAGAAATGAGGTTTTTTATGAATACATCTAAATTATTTACAATAGAATCAAACCTGAGTAAAGAAGATTATAGGCATTTTCTGTACATATCAACATTTTTCAAAGATAAATTTGCTATTTTCAAGATGATTTTATTGCTTTTTTCTATATCTATGTTTTGTATATATAGTGAAGGCTCTTTCTCTTTAAAAAGTTTCTTTATTATATTTATATTATTATCATTTATATTTGTATCTCTGATACTTATTCGTATTGAATCAAGAATTAATAAAAGGATTAAAACTGATGCTACTGGGATATTTAATACTCAAGAAACATTAGATTTTTATAATGATTTTATAATAGTTAATAATTCAGTATTTGAAGGTGAAATAAAGATTAAATATAACCAGATTTATAAAGTATTTGAGTCTAATCATTACTTTATTACTTATTTTAATATTAATCAAGCTACATTAATAAATAAAACAAATCTAGATACTGATACTATAAATAATTTAAGAAATCTATATAAAGATAATTTAAAGGATAAATATATAAATCTAAAAATCTAGCATACATACACTTTACACATATAGTTCATTTGCAATAAAAATTTAATTAGCAAAAAGCTACCTCAATATTGAGGTAGCTTTTCATATTTTTGTAAATTATATTTACATCATTCCCGGCATTGCTCCACCCATTCCTGGCATTGGAGCATCATTTTCTGGAAGGTCTGCAACAGCAGCCTCAGTAGTTAAAAATACTCCAGCTATAGAAGAAGCATTTTGTAATGCACTTCTAGTAACTTTAGTTGGGTCAACTATACCAGTTTCTATCATATTTACATATCTTTCATTTAAAGCATCAAATCCGACTTCAGCATCTTCATTTATTACTTTTTGTATTATTACAGCACCTTCAAGACCTGCATTTATAGCTATTTGTCTTAATGGCTCTTCTAATGATTTTCTTATTATTTTAGCACCTAATTGTACTTCACCTTCTAGTGTCTCTATTAATTTATCTACAACTGGTATAACACTTACCAATGCAGTACCACCACCAGCAACTATACCTTCTTCTACAGCCGCTCTTGTAGCGTTAAGTGCATCTTCTATTCTTAATTTTCTTTCTTTCATTTCAACTTCTGTAGCAGCTCCAACCTTTATTACAGCTACTCCACCAGCAAGTTTAGCTAATCTTTCCATTAACTTTTCTGTATCAAATTCAGAAGTAGTTTCTTCTACTTGATGTTTTATTTGATTAACTCTGTTTTCTATAGCTACCTTATCACCAAATCCATCTACTATTGTAGTACTTTCTTTAGTAACTTTTACAGAACCAGCTCTACCTAACATAGTTAAGTCAGCTTCTTTTAAGTCATATCCTAATTCGTCAGATATAACAGTTCCTCCTGTAAGTATAGCTATATCTTCAAGCATTGCTTTTCTTCTATCTCCAAATCCTGGAGCTTTAACAGCAACAACTTCAAATGTTCCTCTTAATTTATTAACTACTAATGTAGATAATGCTTCTCCATCTACATCTTCAGCTATTATTAATAACTTCTTACCTTGTTGAACTATTTGCTCAAGAACTGGTAATATGTCTTGTATATTAGATATTTTTCTATCTGTTATTAATATATATGGATCATTTAATACAGCTTCCATCTTATCTACATCTGTTACCATGTAAGCAGATACAAATCCTCTATCAAATTGCATACCTTCAACAGCATCTAATTCTGTATGCATAGTTTTAGATTCTTCAACTGTTATAACTCCATCTTTTCCTACTATTTCCATAGCTTCTGCTATTAACTTACCAACTTCTTCGTCTCCAGCAGATATAGAAGCAACTTGAGATATAGATTCTTTAGTTTCTATAGTTCTTGATTGTTTCTTTAATTCTTCAACTGCTACTTCAACAGCTTTTTGTATACCTTTTCTTAATAATACTGGGTTAGCTCCAGCAGTTACGTTTTTTAGCCCTTCTCTTATTATAGCTTGAGCAAGTACTGTTGCAGTTGTAGTACCATCTCCAGCTACATCA
Organism: Romboutsia sp. D33t1_170424_H2; assembly: GCF_015669105.1. Lineage (NCBI taxonomy): Bacteria > Bacillati > Bacillota > Clostridia > Peptostreptococcales > Peptostreptococcaceae > Romboutsia > Romboutsia sp. D33t1_170424_H2. The sequence continues at coordinate 51,895 of NZ_JADOZQ010000009.1, forward strand.
TTAGTCTTAGTGGCAACTTCTTTAACTAATTGAGCTCCCATATTTTCAAATCTATCTTCTAACTCTATTTCCTTAGCTATTGTAACACCATCATTAGTTATAAGAGGTGCACCAAATTTCTTATCTAATATAACATTTCTTCCTTTAGGTCCTAATGTAACCTTAACTGTATCTGCTAATTTGTTAACACCATTTTCTAAAGCTTTTCTTGAATCTTGTGCGAATTTTATTTCTTTAGCCATTTCTATCCCCTCCTATTATTATTCAACTACTGCTAGTATTTCACTTTGTCTTAATATTGTGTACTCTTGCCCATCTATTTTAACTTCTGTTCCTGCATATTTTTGGAATAAAACTTTATCTCCAACTTTTAATTCCATAACTATTTCTTTTCCGTCAACTATTCCACCTGGTCCTACTTCTAAAACTTCAGCCATTTGTGGCTTTTCTTTAGCAGCTCCTGGTAAAACTATACCACTTGCAGTTTTTTCTTCTGCTTCTAACATCTTAATAACTACTCTGTCAGCTAATGGTCTTATTTTCATATTTTTCCCTCCTAAATGAATTGTAAATATGTAAAAATTCTAATATTTGAAATATATTATAAACAAAATAATTGTTATCACTCTTTAGGTTAGAGTGCTAACAATTATTATAATATATTAACTTCCCATATTTTTCAATAGTTTTTGTTAAATTTTATAATATAGGCGAGAACAACCTAGCTATTGATTCTCTAACCTTTTTACCTAATTTTCGCTTAGAAAATTCCTCTAATGTTAACTCTTCACTATTATTTAAATCCTCAAAAAAATCTTTATTCATTCTTTCTACAATTTTTTTGTCATATATAAATGCATTTATTTCAAAATTAAGCATAAAACTTCTTAAATCCATATTTGCAGACCCTGTAGATGCTATTTTATCATCTATTGTCATTATCTTAGAATGTATAAATCCCTTTGTATATAAGTAGACTTTACCTCCTGACTTTAATATATCATCAAAGTATGAGTAAGAAGCATTGTTGACCATCTTATGATCAGCTATCTTCGGGAATACTATCCTTACATCAACTCCACTTAGAGCTGCACTTTTAAGTGCTATAAGTATACTTTCATCTGGTATAAAATAAGGAGTTTCTATATAAATACTTTTTTTAGCTTGGCAAATAGCTGAGAAATAAGCATATCGTATAGATTCCCAATCACTATCAGGTCCACTAGCTATTATTTGAACCATACTATTACCACATCTTTGAGGACTTGGGAAATATTTATCTTCTGTTATTATCTCTTTTGTTGTATAGTACCAATCTGTTAAGAATATCATTTGTAACATATACACTGAGGTTCCTTCTATTTTTATATGGGTATCTCTCCAGTATCCAAACTTTTTGTTCTTACCCATATATTCATCCCCTATATTTATTCCACCAGTGTATCCAATTTTCCCATCTATTATAGCTATCTTTCTATGATTTCTATAATTTAGCTTTCCACCTGTCAATGGAAATTTAGCTGGTAAGAATGCTACTATTTCTATTCCATTTTCCTTCATTTCATTAAAAAACTTTCTGTAAAACCAAAACCTCCAACATCCTACATCGTCATATAATATTCTTATCTTTACACCCTCATTGGATTTTTTGATTAATAAATCTTTTAATTCTCTTCCTATTTCACTATCTTTTATAATGAAGTACTCTAAATGTATATGATTTTTTGCATTTTTTATGTCTTCTAGAAGATTTTTAAATTTTTCATTTCCATCAATATATACACTTACTTTATTATTCGTCGTAAATGGAAGTTTTCCTGTATTAAGTAGTAAACTTATTACCCTTTTTTTGCTATAGTCTTCTATATTTTCATTTAATAATTGATTTGTATTAATTGTACTTTGTTCTATATTTGCAATTTCCTCTATTCGCTCTAGATTTTCAAATATCTTTCCTTCTCTTATACTACTTGCTAGCTTTTGTGTTTTAAATAATTTCCTCTTCCTCATATTTCTCCCTAATATAGCATATATAACTAAACCTATTCCTGGAAGTAATATAAAAATGAGTAACCATGTAACAGTTCTAGCAGGATCTCTATTCTCAAGTATTATTGACATAGAAATAATCGCCCCAACAATATATGATATGGTTAAGTAGCTTAAAAACAAAAAAACTCCAATACTCATAATTTCTACCTCATCTTTATCTGCCTATACCAAGCTCCCTTGCATAATAGAATAAATATTGTTGTGCAAACCCAGCCAAATTACCAAACTTATCAATAGCATAAGTTCTCATTTTAGGTAAGCTCATATCTTCACTTACATAAAATTCTTGCATAACTCTTTTTACCCATACATCAACAGGGAAAGTATCATACTTTTGCATTCCAAATAAAGCTATACAGTCCGCTACCTTTGGTCCTACTCCATTAAATTTTTTTAATTCTTTTATGCAATCATCAGTACTTAAACTTGTATATCCAGATATATTTTCATTATCTTTTATTACACTCTCAGTTGTACTTTTTATGTATTTATCTCTAAACCCAGTCTGACATGCTCTTATTTCTTCTTGCGAAGCTTTGTTTAATTCTTCTGGTGTTGGAAAAGCATAATAATCCTTACCTCTATAATTTCCAATATAAGTTCCATAATTTCTTGATAGATTTTCTATTGCTTTTTGTATCATTGGGATCCTATTATTAGAAGATATTATAAATGAAATCAACATTTCCCATCCATCTTGTTTTAATATCCTTATACCATAACCAAACTCAGATGCCTTATTTAAATGTTCATCCATGTTTTTTAAAGTATTTTTTATATCTGTGTAATTTGTTCCCAAATCAAAGTAATTATACCAAATCTCTTCAAAATCCTTTAAATTTGTATTATCTAAGTATATTTTATTGTCTTTTTCAGATACATTTATCACTCTACCTTTTGCAACTCCAGTATATGAGTTATCTGCTTCTTTATGCCATCTAAAGCATTGCCCACATTCAAATATATGCTTAGGATTAAAATCTGCTACACCTTCTAATATTACTGTATTATTTTCTTCATAAACCTTCATTTATATATACTCCTTTTTTATGATTATTCTTAATAATACTAATTTACCCATATTTTATATAAATTAAATCTTCTTATATTCTATCTATCAAATTTTTCCTAAAAATTCTAGAGTAGAATTTAAAATTTTTTTCTGATAAAATACAAAAGATATTATTTTTAGAAGGTGATTTCATATGAAAAATAGAGGAATATTTATTGCTATAGAGGGGCCTATCGGTGTTGGGAAAACTACTTTAGCAACTATACTTAATGAACATTTCGGTTATACTCTTCTTAGAGAAATTGTAGAAGAGAATCCTTTTTTATCAAAATTTTATACTGATATTAAAGAATATGCTTTACAAACAGAAGCATTTTTTCTATTTAATAGGGTAAAACAATTAGAAGATATAGAAAAAAATCAATTAAATAAGTCTCATGGAGTTGTTAGTGATTACCATATAATAAAAAATCTTATATTTGCTGGTATAACACTTGATAATAATCAATTCCATAGATATAAGCAAATGTACAATATATTTGTAAATGATTTGCCTCAACCAGATATAGTTATCTACTTAAACTCTAATACAGATGTCTTAATGAAAAGGATAGCTATGAGAGATAGAAGCTTTGAAAGACAAATGGATAGAAATTATATACATGAGCTAAGCACAGAATATAAATATTATTTTAACCCTTTATCTATAAAGCATAACTTTGTAGGTAAAGAGCCATTGATAATTGAAATAGATAATTCAAACCTAGATTTCTTAAATAAAGAAGAAGATAGACAATTTATAATAGATAAAGTAGAAAATGCAATAAAGGCATTAGAAGGAGAAACAGCATGTTTAATTTAGTAAATCAATGTAATAAGCCTCTAAATAGGGACTTATTCATAACAGTGGCAGGAAATGTTGGTGCAGGAAAATCAACTTTAACAAAGATAATTGGTGAAAAATTAAATTTTGAAACTCATTTTGAAAAGGTTGATGGAAATCCATACTTAGAGGATTTCTATAAAGATCAAAAAAAATGGGGATTCCACCTTCAGTTATATTTCTTAGCCCAAAGATTTAAACAACAAAAGGAAATAGACTGTAATGGGTTAAACAATATACAAGACAGAAGTATATATGAAGATGTAGAAATATTCGCTAGAAATTTATATGATAATGGGAAAATGACTAAAAGAGATTATATAACTTATAGGGATTTATTTAATGACATGGTTCCTCACCTTAGAAGACCTGACTTAATGATATACTTAGATGGTTCTATAGATACTATAGTTCATAGAATAGGGCTTAGGGGTCGTGAAATGGAAAAAGCCGTTGATATAGAATATTGGAAGAACCTTCACAACAGATATGAAAAATGGATAGCTGAATATGATCAGTCACCTGTGCTATATGTAAATATAGATAAGGTAGATTTAGTAAATAATCCAGAGCATGTAGATATGTTATGCCATGAAATAAAGAGAATTTTAGGAATGTAGTATAAACTACATTCCTTTTTATATGAACAATCTTTAATTCAGTATATATTTAAAGTAAACTATTTGATAATATTTTAATAATATTAGACAGTTACATTTTTCAAAAATATTAATACTATAAAAAATAATATTATTTTTATAGTATTAATATTTTAAAAGGTGAGGTGTTTTAAATGGAAGATTCTATTCAAATTATAGCAAGTAATAACTTACTTATAACTTTTTCAATTATTGCTATGACCGGTATTGTCTGCAGTAAATTAAGTGAATCATTAAAAATCCCTGATGTTGTTTTATTTTTACTAGCAGGTATTTTACTAGGACCTTATTTTCTTGAAATGATAGATCTTAGTTATTTTGAACTAGAAAAGCAACTTATCCTTACTTTCGGTTCTGCCTTCATACTTTATTTAGGTGGAAAAGAGATTAATTTAAAAATATTAAAAAATGTAAAAATAACTGTTTTTTTACTTTCTACATTAGGTGTTATTATTTCATCTATTTTAGTAAGTCAATTTGTAAAATTTAACTTTCAAATTCCTTTTATTACGGCTCTACTCATAGGTTCAATAATTTCATCTACTGACCCTGCTACATTAGTACCTATTTTTAATAAAATTAAAGTTAAAGATAAGGTGTCACAAACAGTTATAAGTGAATCGGCATTTAATGATGCTACAGGGGCTATTTTGACTTCTGCAATTGTTACCATTTTACTTTCTGGTAAGTTTTCTTTGACACAAAATATATGGGATTTATCCATAATGATTATTGTAGGTTCTTTAGTTGGTTGTATTACTGGTATTGTACTTTTAAAACTAGTCAATGATAAACCTTATGGTGTTTTTAAGGACTTTGCTCCAATAATATCTATCCTTTCAGTTATTATAGCTTATGAAATTGCAACTAAATTTGGTGGAAGTGGATATATGGCTTGCTTTATAGTTGGAATAATTACGGGTAATAAAAAAATTTCAAAATTTGGCTATCTCAAAAATCATACGATGCCGATTTTTATGTTGCTGAAACCCTCGGAACTTTATGTCGTATGGCTATATTCATTATTTTAGGTAGTCAAGTTGAATTAGTTGTATTATCAAAATATTTCCTACCATCATTATTGGTTGTTTTAGCATTTATTTTTATAATAAGACCAATCTGTATTCTAATATGTGCTCTCCCAGACAGAAAAGCAATTTGGACAAAAAAAGAATTGTTATTTATGATGTGGGTGAGAGAAACCGGAGTTATACCTGCTGCACTTTGCGGTATAATTTCTACTATGAAAATCCCTGGTTACGAAATAATCTCTTCTATCACATTTATGGCTATCCTAGTTACTTTAATAGTTCAAGGTAGTACAACTAAACTTCTAGCTAAAAAACTCGACTTATTGGAAGATACTTCTAATAATAAATCTCCTAACTTATAGTATTATTTGAGTGACTAAACTTGCTTTACTTAATAAACAATTGATGTTCACATTATAAAAGAGTGTTCATATGAACACACTTTTATAATAATATTCCTATTAAAATAACTGCAGTAATTACTTGTAAAGTACCTACAAATAATCCATATAAAGATACTGCCTTACCTTGTTTTACTAAATCTTTTATATTTACTCTTAATCCAATAGCTGCTAATGCTATTATTTCTAATTTATTGCTTAACAGTTTACAAATATGAGATACCTCTGGAGATATAATGCTTGTAGAAAATAAAGCACATGTTATAAAGAATCCTAATACATACCAAGGAACCTTTATTTTGCCCTTTTTAGTATCTTGTATCTCTTCTTCTACTATTTCAGTATTTGATTTATTTTTTAAATGACCAAAAGTGAATACTACAACTACTAAAAGTATAACTCTTACTATTTTAAATATAGTAGCTAAATCTTTTACATGCTCACTTACCATAGCACCACTTGCAACAACTTGCCCTACTGATTGTAATGTACCACCTATTATAGCTGATGTTTTTACAAGTTCAAGATTGTATAACCAATCTGATATTAATGGAAGTAAAAACATTAAAAATATTCCTGTAACATTTACTATTGTTATAGCTATACCTTTATCCTTATCATCAGCTTCAATGACTGGAGCTGTAGCTGCTATAGCAGATGATCCACATACCGCATTACCTGCTGCCATTAGATATCTAAAATTTTCTCCAAATCCTAATTTTTTTCCTATATATAAAGCTCCTATTATAGTTATAGCCATTTGAATTACTATAAATAATATACCATTGAATCCTAATTCCATTAGAGTTGATATACTTAAAGTTGCTCCTAATAATACTATAGAATACGATAGTAAATCAGTTTCTGAGAATTTATATCCTTTATGAAATACTTTTTGATTTAAGAATAAGTTACCTACTAACATACCTAAAAATATAGATATAGTTGCTGCTCCAATTTTTGGAACTGCCTTAGCAATTAACATACTTGCTAAACCTATTAATACTGATACAACTAAACCTGGTAATATTTCTTTTACTTCTTTTATATATTGAAATTTTTTATTATTCTTTACTTCTCCTTTTGAAATATCCATTTATAATACCTTCTTTCTTTTCGTCCTCGTCTATGTTTTTAGTATACATCTATCCTATTCATAAGTAAAATAAATAATAAAAATAATAATCATTAATTTTATTAATAGCTATTTATGATATAATAATTATTAAGACAAATGAAGTTAAACTATACATTTTTTAGAATTGGAGGATTTAAATTGCTAGAAGAATTAAAGACTTTTATTTCAGTCGTAGAATTAAAAAACTTTACTAAAGCTGGTGAATACCTAAATTTATCCCAACCTAGTGTAAGCACTCATATAAAAAATTTAGAAAGTTACTTTGGTGTAGTTCTTATAAATAGATCTATAAAACAAAAACATATTTTTATAACTGAAAGTGGATATATATTGTATAAAAGAGCTAAGGAAATTTTAAATTTGGTAGACCTTACATATATGGATGTTCGAGATACTTCAAATTCTTTTAAAGGACATATAAAAATTGGTGCTAGTTTAACTATAGGAGAATATCTTCTTCCTCAATTTTTAGCTAGTTTTTCAAAGAAATACCCTGATGTAATAGTTGAAGTATTCATAGAAAATACTACTGTTATATGCAATCACCTAAAAGATCTTAATTTTGATATAGGCTTAATCGAGGGTACTTCTATATATCCTGATTTTAATCAAGATTATTTCCTAAAAGATAAAATGGTTTTAGCTACACCTTTTGAATATGAACTTAATTCTAGTAATTTTTCTTTTGATAAGCTAAAAGATCAAAGCTGGATTGCTCGTGAAGAGGGTTCTGGTACTAGAGAGTTTATGGATATGTTTTTAAATAATAATAAAATCATTCCTAAAAATATAATTACTTTTGGTAGTAACTATGCAGTAAAAGAAGCTGTTAGAAATGGTATAGGAATAACTATTATATCTGACCTTGTTACAAGCCCTGCTGTTAAAAATAATGAAATATCAGTAATAGATATAGGTGAATCTTACTATAGATGTTTTTCTTTAATTTTACCAAGAAATATAACTACGTCTAACGTAACTCAAGTATTTATTGATGAGTTGAAAGAGTATGTATCTAATATAAATAAATAGTATATTTAGTAGTTTTAAACATAATATTATACCTAAAAAAAATTTAAATACATCATTAAATGACAAATTACTACAAGTGGTCCATAGTATACTACTATTGATTAAAATTTATTAAGGGTGGTCAAATTGTGGATAGATTCAAAATTCAAATAAAATATTCATAGTTATAGGCATAGTTATATTTTCTATAATCATTTCATTTTTCGCACCTATATTTTTGTTATATTTTATAGATGAATTTTTAAGAAGTAATTGGCAATATCATTTATTCGAAGATAATAAATCTTATATTATGTTTATAATTTTGTTGGTTGAGATAACTCTTATATCAATATTTTATAAAAAGACTAGAGATTAATCTCTAGTCTTTTTGTTTATATTACATTCCTATTTCTTTAAATTCTCTACTTCCTGGCTTAACTAACTCTATATTTCCTTCTTTGCATAAGGGGCACTCATCTACATCATGAACTTGTATATCTAATTTTATAGCGCTATATATTGGCATTCCTATATCATGACTAGTTCTGTTTGCTATACAAGCAACACCTATAACTTCCCCACCTAACTTTTCTAAAGCTTCTTTAGTTTCAATTGTAGATTTACCAGTTGTTACAACATCTTCAGCTATTATTATTTTAGCACCTGGCTTAACTTCAAATCCTCTTCTTAATTCCATTACTCCGTCTTTTCTTTCAGTGAATACTGTTTCTTTATTTAATTGTCTTCCTAATTCATAAGAAACTATTACTCCCCCCATAGCAGGCCCAACTACTAAATCTATATCTAAATCTTTTATTTGCTCAACAACTGTACTTAATACCTCTTCAGCATATTGTGGATATCTTAATACTTTTGCACACTGAACGTATCTATTGCTATGCTTTCCTGATGATAATAAAAAATGTCCTTCTAATAATGCTTCACTTTTCTTTAATATTTCTACTACATCTACTTTACTCATATTTATGCCCTCCAAAATTTATGTTTATTTAATAATTCCCTTTTAATTTAATTGTACCTTTATAATATTCCTCTTATTTCATCTAAAGTCTTTATTCCTTCAGCTTCCATAAACTTTTCTATTCCATCTATTATCTCAAGCCCTATTTTAGGATTTATAAAGTTTGCTGTTCCAACTTGTATACATGTAGAGCCTGCCATTATAAATTCTATGGCATCTTTAGCGCTTGTTATTCCTCCCATTCCCATTACCGGAATATCGACATTTTTGCTTACCTCATGAACCATTCTTAGTGCTATTGGCTTTATTGCTGGTCCTGATAATCCTGCATATACATTGTCAAATACGGGCTTTCTTTTGTATATATCTATTGCTAATGCTTTGAATGTATTTACTAAAGATACTCCATCAGCACCTTCTTCTTCACATACCTTTGCCATTCCTACTATGTCTTCTGCATTTGGTGATAATTTTATTACTAAAGGTAAGTCAGTTATACTTCTTACTTCTCTTACAACTTCTCTTGCCACTTCGTTTTTTATTCCAAAAGCCATTCCTCCAGCTTTAACATTTGGACAAGATATATTTAGCTCTATCATATCTATTGGTTGATTATTTAATAATTCAACACCTTTTATATAATCTTCTAATGTTCCACCACCAACATTAGCTATTCTTACTAAATCTAATTCTTTAAAGAACTGTAATTCATTATCTATAAATCCTTGAACTCCTGGATTTTCTAATCCAACGCTATTCATCATTCCAGATGGTGTTTCCCATACTCTCATACCAGTGTTGCCATCTCTCTTTTCTAAAGTAAGTCCTTTACTACTTACTCCTCCAAGCTTTTGTATATCATAAATTTCGTTATACTCTTTTCCGAACCCAAATGTTCCAGATGCCATTACAACAGGATTTTTAAAATCAATTTTACCGAATTTCACTCTTAGATTAGCCATTAAATATCACGTCCTCTCCCCAGAATACTGGCCCATCTTTACATGTTTTTTTATTTCCAAATTGAGTTTTACAAGTACATACTAAACATGCACCAACCCCACAAGCCATATGATTTTCTAATGATACCATTATTTTAGTACTCGTACCTTCTGTCATTTTAACTAGTTTTTCCATCATCGGTGTTGGACCACAAGTTAATATGTAATCGTATTTATTTACATTTAATATATCTGTTACAAATGTATTTCCTGTTGCTATATAAACATCATTACAAACTTCTTCATACTTCTCTTTTAGTATAGCTTCATTTCTAAATCCTAAATATGCATCGCAGTTATCTAGGTTCTTAGCTACTAAATATAATGGTGCTACTCCAATCCCTCCACCTACTAAAGCTATTCTACCTTCTACTTTTTCATATCCTTTTCCGTATGGCCCTTCTAGCTTTATAGTATCATTTACTTCTAATTTGCTTAATATTTCCGTTCCTTCCCCTACAACTTTGTATAAGAATGTTATTCCTTCTTCATCTATATCATGAATGCTTATAGGTCTTGAAAGTAATGGGTATTTATCCCATGCCCTTAACATATAAAACTGCCCCATTTTACCTTCAAATTTGCCTTCTACCTTCATAAGGTACATATCTTCGCCTACATATCTATTTTCAATAACTTTATACATGTGATTCTCCCCTCATTTGTCATATGCTAATTAAAGATTTTGTACTAACTCTAATTCTCTTTCTAATACATCTACATTATTTTTTATCCCTAGTAATTTCATTATTAGAGCCATTCTTACAAACATTCCGTACTTTGCTTGTTTAAAATATACAGCTCTTTCATCATCATCTACATTAATATTTATTTCATTTACTCTTGGTAATGGATGCATTACTAGCATATCCTTTGATGCATTCACCATTTTAGCTTTATTTAGTATATAGTAGTCTTTTAGCTTATCATACTCTTCTTGATTTTCAAATCTTTCCCTTTGAACTCTTGTCATATAAAGTATATCTAATCCTCCAATAACTTCATCTAAGTTATTAGTTTCATAGTAAGCATGACCTTGATTTTGTATTTCTTCTTTTATATATTGTGGCATCTTTAATTCATCTGGAGAAATGAATACAAACTTAGTTCCCTTGTATCTAGCCATTGCTTTTACTAAAGAGTGTACTGTTCTTCCATTTTTTAAGTCTCCACATAATCCTATAGTGTGATTTTCTAAACTTCCTTTAAGAGATTTTATTGTTAATAGATCTGTAAGTGTTTGAGTTGGATGTTGATTTCCCCCATCTCCAGCATTTATAAATGGTACTTCCGCATACTTTACTGCCTCATTAGCTGAACCTGCTATTGGATGTCTCATAGCTATCACATCTGCATAACATGATACTGTCCTTATTGTATCTCCTAGAGATTCTCCTTTTGATACAGATGATGAATTTGGCTCTGAAAAACCTACTACACTTCCGCCTAGTCTATGCATGGCAGATTCAAAGCTTAATCTTGTTCTTGTTGATGGTTCATAAAATAAAGTTGCGAGTAATTTCCCCTCACACACACGTGAATATTTTGCTGGATTGTTTATTATATTTTGAGATAAAGATAGTATCTCGTCTATTTCTTGTATTGAAAAGTCTTCTGGTTGGACTAAATTTCTTCCTTTTAATAACATTTTATTTTTCCTCCTTGTCAGCCTCTCTGGACTGAATTTAAAAGCATTTTTATTTCTGATTGAATTCTAGCACCTTTTAATATTTATGTCAATATGTTCCATAATTATTGTTTCAACAAATATAATGACACTATTTCCTAGTTTTAAGTATTAATTTATTTTTAAAGTAATTGTAATGATGATTACTTTAAAAATAAATTAAACTGATCAGTTCCTAAAGTATAATTTAATTAATTTTTCTTATGTTATATTTTTAGTTTATTTTACTTAAAATAAATTGGTATTAGATTTCTTAATAAAGATATTTATTAGTTAGACTTCAACAGATGTATTTAAGTATATGGAAAATTTTGTTTATATAAATCAATCGTTATGCTAAACTTTTAATTAGATATAAATTAGAAAGGAGATTTTATATGATAAGCGAAAAATTATTTTCTCAACTTAATGAACAAGTTAATTTTGAATTCTACTCTTCTTATACTTACTTAGGTATGGCAGCATATGCAGAATCTATTGACCTAAGTGGTTTTGCTAACTTCTTTAGAGTTCAGGCTCAAGAAGAGTTATTCCACGCAATGAAGCTATATGATTACATATTCCAAAAAAACGGTATGGTTAAATTAGAAGAAATAGCTAAACCAGAAAATGATTATGAGAATATATTAGATGCCTTCCAAAGAGGATACAACCATGAGCAAGTTGTAACTAGTAGATTCTATGAACTTGCAGATACTGCTAACGAAGAAAGAGAACATGCTACTATAAGTTTCCTTAAGTGGTTTATAGATGAACAAGTTGAAGAAGAAAATACTTTTAATTCTCTTCTTAAAAAAGTTAGAAGATGTGAAGGAAATACAGCTGCTTTATATATGCTAGATGAAGAGCTATCAACTAGAGTTTTCACACCTCCTACTAATGCTTAAAATCTAAGTAAAAAAATATTACTGGAATTATTAATTCCAGTAATATTTTTTATCAAAATCTATTTATAAAACTCTTTTTGCTGTAACAAATGTTGATGAATAGTAAGATGAGTTTATATTCGCTGTTTCAACACTTTTACCTGGCTTAGGCGAGTGAATCATTGTTCCTCCACCTACATATATTCCAACATGACTTACATTTCCAGTCCCATTAGTTGAGAAGAATACTAAATCACCTGGTTTAAGATTAGATCTACTTACAGTTTGTCCGTATCCAGCTTGAGCACTTGACGATCTTGGTAATGATACTCCTGCTGCATTTCTATATACATAAGATGTAAGACCTGAACAGTCAAAGCTATTTGGACCTTCTGCACCCCAAACATATGGTGACCCTAACTTAGCATAAGCTAAATTAACTACAGCTTGAGCAGCTGATGTATTACTTGCTGGTGGATTGTAAGAATCATTTTTTTCTTGAGTTATCTTGTCAGCTTGTATATTGTTTTCATTTGAACTAGGTTTTTTTATTGTATTTAATTCACTATCTGTACTACTGTTTGAGTTAGCATTCTTATCAGTGTTTAAAGAATTATTTTTGTTGCTATTTGAGTTAGTATTCATACTAGTGCTTGAAGAATTATTTGTATTATTGTTTACATCTCTATTGTCTGTATCGTTATTGCTTACGTTAGTGTCAACAGCTGCATCGTTTAAATTTTGCTTATCTTGAGCAACTTGTTCTTCTATAACTGGGGCTTGATCAGAAATATAAGATGCCTTAACATATCCTTCATCTTCACCTTTTTTAACTTTCACCCATTCACCCTTGTCTTCTAAAACTTTAAGTGAACTTCCTAAATCTAACTCATCTATTATATCAGAGTCTGTATTTGCTTCTTTTCTAAAGTTAACTTTATTTTCAGTAGTGTATCCATGAGCTTCTTTTATATCTACAAATCTTTTTGGTAACCAACCTTCTTCGCCATTGTCAGATATTTTTACCCATTCACCTTGAATACCTAAAACTTTAAATTCATCTCCAGTGTAAGCTACTTTTTTAACTTCACCTTGTTCTCTTATCTTTACAGCTACTCCATCTTTAACAGTTGCAACTTTATATGAAACATCTTTAAATTCATCTAACTTTAAAGTATTTTGTTTATCTTCTTTTTGCTCTACGTTTGCTTTTTCATCTGCATTAGCAACTGAGTTCATTGATAATGCTACAACTGATGCAAACATTGGTACTAATATTTTCCTTTTCATAATATTTCTCCTCCAAAAACTGACCATAATTTATGGTTACTTTTTACGTGAAACTTATACGGATAAAATACTAATACACAAGATTTTATAATTTTTGTAAAACTTGTAACTTTTTTGTAATCTATTGTTACTAACTATGTAGTATTATTTTATTAAGAATTATTTATTTTGAATTATTTTGAATTATTTTGAGAATTATTTAAAACTTTACAAATCTTGTATAAAAATATTTTAATTAAATTTATTATTTTATCCAATGTATCACTTAATATACATTTGTAACCTTTATTATATCCTAATAATGGTTTTATGTAAAGTTTTTTACAATTTTCGTCATATTTTCCTGTAGAATTTTTATACTAACAGGTATTTTTTTATGTAAATTTATACTTAACTTCAAAAATCCTTCCTTAATTTATTTATGTAAATGTCTATTTTATATACATTCATCATTGTTACTTTTTCTATATTATTTTTTAAATTTTTTTGTATTTCTTCAATTTTATTAAAAATTGTTGGGCTTTTGATATTCACATTTAAAAATATCTTTATGTTATTATTTGCATTAAATACCTCTACTTTATTGATTTTTTCTATTTCATTTATTTGCCTCAACTCATATCTTATAATTTGATTTATAACATTCGGACTTATATAAAATTTTCCCATATAGCTAAATGTTGGTCTAATAATAGTTTTTTCTATTAGTTTACAATCCTTATCTTTTTTTCTAAATAATTTTTTTATAGAGTTTATACTTAATCCAGTAACTATTTGTTTTATTTCAACACTTGGTACGGGTATTATATGATTACCCCTTCTTCTAGACTCTCTTGCTATTTCTATCTCCCTATCACTACTTATATCTCTTATATCTATTGATTTATAGTCTGTTCCTATTTCCAATCTTTTTACTATTTTATCTATCATTTTTTTTGATGTTCCTAGTATTAATAAATTCTCTACTTTTTCGTTTTTTATCTTTGCTTTAACCGATTGTCTATGTAATTCATCATTAAATATAGCTCTTTTTACGGCCTCCATAGTTGTTTTTGCTTGTTTCGCGGACACTCCAGCTAATATCTTATTTTTATGTATAAGAAGACCATCATCTATTATATAATCTATATCTTTATCATATGCCAATTCTAAAGCTCTATAACTCTTACCTGTACCACTTGGACCAATAAGCGCATAAATTCTCATAAAAACACCTCTATGTACCATAAATTTTTATTCTATATAAATTATTATTATTTATATTTTTAGGATAACTATAATATATAATAAATAAGGCTATAGATTGATCTATAGCCTTATTTATTATATATTATAACAGAATTCTCCATTTTCCTTGAGATTTAAGAAATCTGCATAACCTATATCAAATATTCTATTTTCTAAGTTTTCTATTTCTACCTTATTTTTAATTAAATAAGTTATAGTTCCTATATAAGATATATCACCTTGGGCAATAGCTCCATATATAACATTATCTTTATATATAAACTTCTTATAATTATTATCCTTTCTAACTGCAACCTTGTATGATTCATCTATAGGTTCTATTATTCCAAGGGATACTGTCGCTATTCCCATAAAGTTCATACTATTTTTTGCTGTAAAACTATCATCTATTAATCTTTCTTTTCCGTACATATTATAAGCTGAGACTAAACCTTGCTTTACAGCTATTGGCCATATAGCATTTTTTCCTACTACATCTCCTGCCGCATATACATCTTTTTGCGTAGTTTCACATTTGTCATTTATAACTATTCCTTTATCATAAGATATGTTAGTGTTTTTTATAAAATCTGCATTTGGTCTAACTCCTGTAGCCACAACAATCATTTCACACTCAACTAAATTACCATCTTCTAATGATATACCTACTACATCATTATTGTCCTTTACTACGATTTCTTTTATAGATACACCTTGATATAATTTTGCTCCTTTTTTTACAAACTCATTTTCATATATTGATGCACTATACTTATCTAATTGTTTATTAAGTATAAATTGACCTGTGTTTACTAAAGATACTTCAATATTTTTGTACTCTAACAACCCAACAAGAGCATCTATTCCAACTAATCCAGCACCTATAATGGCTACTTTATTTATTTTTTTAACTTTATCTTTTATATTATATGCATCTTCTATATTTCTTAATGGGTATACATTGTTTGCTTCTCTTAAATTCTTTATTGGCGGTATAAATGCAGATGCACCAGTAGCTATTAGAAGTTTATTATATTCTATAGCTTGATTTTCTAATATTACCTTTTTAGAATTTGTGTCTAAAGATTTAACACTTGTTCCTTTTACCCATATAATATTATTTTCTTTCATAAATTCTTCATCTACAAAGTTTATTTCCTCTACAGTCCTATGGTTAGATATAACATGATGCAACATACAACGTGAGTATGTTTTATCATCCTTCGATACTATTACTATACTACCTTCTTTATCCAATTCCCTTAATGTTTTAGCTGCACTTATCCCTGCTGCACTTGCACCTAATATAACATAATCAATACTTTTTTTACTTCTAAATATGTTTAATATTTTATCTAACATAATGATTCTCCCTTCTGTAGCTCTAGTGCTCCAGTTGGACAATTTGCTACACACTTAGGATTTTCTTCATTTATACATAAGTCACACTTTAATACAACTTGCTTTGTTTTATCGTCTACTTTTAAAACCCCGTAAGGACAAGACATTATACACATATAACATGAACCACATTTCTTTTCATCATAAGAAACTATTCCTGTTTTTTCATCTTTAACCATTGCTCCACTCATACAAGTTAAAACACATTCTGGCTCATCACAATGTCTGCATATAATTGGCACTGGTTTATTATCTTTATCTAATTCTATATGCCCTCTACTATCATTATCTATATCATTTAGATTAAGTGTATACATGTTGCTATTTTCACTATGCTTTAACATACAAGCTAAAACACAACTTTTACATCCAGTACATAATTCTTTATTAATTATAATTCTATGCATAAGATTCCACTTCCTTTAACCCAAGTTTTTGTCTTCTATCAATTATTATTTCTTCTAATTGCTCTGCTGACGATTTTGGGTCTGGATTAACTATAACGTGGCCTCCTGTTAAATCTTTTAATTTTTCTGTAAGCACTTCTGTTACTAGTTTTCCTCCTGTTATAAATGGTGGTAATGCTAAGTGAAGTGGTAATCCTAGTGCTAAACCAAATGCCCCATCAGCTAATGCTTGCTCCTCTAGCCATTGTGGAGCTGATAGTACAAGTGGTAATTGAGGTAAATCTATACCTAATTCTGCTGCTATTTCTGTAGCAACTATTTCTAATCTTCCTATTGCTAAACATGGTCCAAAGTTTAGTACTGGTGGTATTCCTAAAGACTTACAAACTTCTTTTAAGTTATCCCCTGCTAATTCTTCTGCCCCTGGAGACATAAGCCCTACATTTTCAAGCCCTCCTGTTGAACATCCAGCAGAAAGAACTATTATATCTCTCTTAATTAATTCTTTAGTTAATTCAACTGTATTTATATCGTGTCCACCAGCAGTCATGTTTGAACATCCAACTACAGCAGCTATACCTTTAATTTTTCCTTCTGCAATTAAGTTTATTAATGGTTTCCATGAATCTCCTAAGAATGCTTTTAAGTTCTTTTCACTTACTCCTGTTAAAGATTTTTCGTATCCATGGTCACTTGGTATATCTATTTCTACTACATTTCTTCTTTCTTTATATGCTTCTAATGCTTTATTTATTAGACTTTCGCTTATAGATTCTATATTCTCTCTATCAAATGGTATATACTCTGCGTTTGATTTCTTAGCTACATCATCTAAGCAAACCATCTTAACTTTATATTTATCTGCTATTGGCTCAAGCCCTGGTATTGTACAGTTAAATTCTGATAGTACCATATCTATAGCACCTGTTGAAAGTACAGCCTCACTAGTGAAGTTATTTCCTGCATGACCCACAAATACCTCTTGGTAATGTTCTCCTCTTAGCTGTAAATCTTGACCTACACAAGTACATCCAACTAATTTAAATCCTTTAGCTCCTACTGATTTTGCTAATTCTACTACGTCGCTGTCTTTTAATCTATCTTGGAAATGAGAGAATACTGAATGTTGATGTCCTGTTATCATTATATTTATATAATCTTTATCTATAACATTAAATCCTACTGGGGCCATTCTTATAACTGGCTCTCCTAACATAACATCATTTAAAAGATTAGTTAATGTAAGACCATATAATCCTGTTGATATACCTAAATTTAAGCAATTAACTAACATATCTATTGGATCACTATTTAAGTTTGTCGATGATTTTACTATTGCATCAAAGACTTCTGACTTAGCTCCACCTGGCATTATTCCTAGCTCTTTCCATTTATCTACTCTTGGTCCATATGCTACCTTTTCAACTAATTCCATTTTCTCGTATCTTGGCTTATATAAGTCATTTAACACCTTATTGGCTATATCTATACATTTTTGATGATTATCTTTAGATTCTATTCCAAACATTTCAGCTAAATTATTTAGTGCATTTAATCCCTTTATATTCCCTTTTTTCTCTCCTAAATCCTTTATATTTCTAGCTGTAGTTTCTACTACATGTAAATAACAAGCGGAACCTGATGCAACTGCTCTTAAAAAGTTTCTAGCTACTATGGTATCTGCATCTGCTCCACATATACCTCTTGGTGATTTTGGTGTTATTCTACATGGACCATTTGAACATAGTCTACAACACACTCCTTGAAGCCCAAATCCACATTTAATTTTTTGATCTTCTGTTCTATGGAATGATGTTTCTACATCCTTTGAAGCTATAAAGCTTTCTAACCTCTTATCAGCACTTTCACACATTCTACAAGTATTACAAGACATAATATTTCCCCCTTAATATTATTTATTAGATTTTAATTTGGATGAAAATTTAGTTAGAATTGAATTGATTTGACCTTGATGACTTGATTGATTTTTTTTTAACTATAATTTTATATTCAATATTTACCATAAAAATTTTAATCTTAAACATATTTTTTTAAATTTTTCTTGTCTTAATTATAAAACTTTTTTTATATATATTTATTTTTTATAATGATTAATCTGTTCATTATATAATTAAATATTATTTTTTGTTAGTCTATACCCATTTTATTTTATATTAATCTGTCGTTTTATTAATATTCTTGTAAAATTTTTTTCTTTGTTATGTTGGAATTTTTTTGTTATAATATTACTGAATACATAATAAAAAAATCAAGGGAGGATTTTGTGATGGCTTACATGATAAATGATGCTTGCATAAGCTGTGGTGCTTGTGCTGCTGAATGTCCAGTTGAATGTATATCTGCAGGAGATGACAAATACGTTATAGATGCAGATACTTGTGTTGAATGTGGTGCTTGTGCTGGAGTATGTCCAGTTGATGCTCCTCAACCAGAGTAATCTAATATATAAAAACTACCATACATATGTATGGTAGTTTTTTATTTTTATAATTCTTCTTCACTTTCTTTCATTAAGTATGATAGAGTGAATAAGCTTTCTGTTAAATTTACGTTTTCAACTATAACATCTTTTGGTACTTCTAAATCTATAGGTGCGAAGTTCCATATGCCTTTTATACCAACACTAACTAATCTATTGACTGTGTCTTGCGCTCCGTTCTTTGGTATACATAGTATAGCAATATCTATATTATGTTCCTCAACATATTTCTCTATCTCCTCTGAATCTAGTACTTCAAAGTCTCTTATTTTTAACCCTATCATTTTTGGATTTGCATCAAATAATGCTTTAACTTCAAATCCAGCTTTTCTAAATCCAGAATAGTTAGCTATTGCTTGACCTAAGTTTCCTGCCCCTATTAGTATTGCATTATACTTTCTATCTAGCCCCAAAATTTTTCCGATTTCATTATGAAGTGCTTCTACATTATATCCATAACCTTGTTGGCCAAAACCACCAAAATTATTTAAATCTTGTCTTATTTGAGATGCTGTAAAACCGATAATCTCACTTAATTCCTTAGAGGATATTCTATGTATATCCTTATCTAATAACTCTCCTAAGTATCTATGATATTTCGGTAATCTTCTTATGACTGCCATCGATATATTCTTAGAACCCATTTCTTTCACCTCCTGTAAATATGACATAATTATCTATATTTTTAAAACATAGTTTAATATCCTTGATTATATTATATCAAAACATTATAATTTTAGGTAGTTCAAGGAGGTATAAATTTATGATCGTTTTGTCGTGTAATAACTTAAATAAAAGTTTTGGAATAGATTCTATATTAGAAAATGTAAGTTTTACTGTTAATGAAGGTGATAAAATAGGGATAGTTGGTGTAAATGGTACGGGTAAAACTACTCTATTTAAAGTTATCTCTGGAATATATGGTTATGATAGTGGAGATATATATACATCTAAAGACTGTGAAATAGGATACTTAGAACAGCATACCAATTTCCATTCCAACAACACTATTTTAGAAGAAGTTTTAGAAGTATTTAAAGATTTAATAGAAATGGAAAACTACTTAAGAAACTTAGAGGTTAAAATAGCTGAAGAAAGTGCAAATCCTAACTCAAATAAACTTGAAAAAATAATGGATGAATACTCTCACAAATTAGAAAAGTTTTCTGATATGAATGGTTATGGATATAAATCTGAGGCAAAAGGTGTTTTAAAAGGATTAGGGTTTAGCGATGACGATATGAACAAGCCTATCGATGTGCTTTCTGGAGGTGAAAAAACTAGAGTGCTTCTAGGTAAACTACTTCTTAGAAAACCTACTCTACTTTTACTAGACGAACCTACTAACCACCTAGATGCAGAAGCAATAGAATGGCTTGAAGTTTTCCTAAAGCAATATAAAGGCACGGTAATTTTAATATCACATGATAGATATTTCCTAGATCAAGTTGTTAATAGAGTATTTGAAATACATAATAAGAGATTAAAATCTTACAACGGAAATTACTCTGACTTCGTAAAAGCTTCTATTGTAGAAAAAGAAATAGAACAAAAAAAGTATGAAGATCAACAAAAGGAAATAAAGAAGCAAGAAGAATCTATAGAAAGATTAAAAGCATATGGTAGAGAAAAGCATGTAAAAAGAGCTAGAAGTAAAGAAAAAATGCTTGCTAAAGTCGATGTATTAGATAAGCCTGATGGCGAAAGAAAAAGAGCTAGAATAGAATTTAATCCATCTGTTACTAGTGGTAATGATGTTCTTCAACTAAGAGATATCTCTATGGGATATGGTGAAAAAATATTATTTAAAGATATAAACCTTGATATATATAGAGGAGAAAAGGTAGCTCTTATAGGTGCTAATGGTATTGGTAAATCTACTCTGTTTAAAATAATTATGAATGAGTTAACTCCTCTTTCTGGAGATGTTAAGTTTGGTACTAATGTTAATGTATCTTATTTCCACCAGGAGCAAAAAACTCTTAATTTAGAAAATACTATTATAGATGAAATTTGGAATGATAACACTAATTTAACTCAAACTACTCTTAGAAGTATGCTTGGAGCCTTTTTATTTGAAGGTGAAGATGTATTTAAAAAGATTTCAACATTAAGTGGTGGAGAAAGGGCTAGAGTTGCTATACTCAAATTAATTCTTTCAAAAGCCAATCTTCTTCTTCTTGATGAGCCTACTAACCACTTAGATATAGATTCTAAAGAAGTTCTTGAAGAAGCTTTATGTGGGTACACAGGTACAGTGTTTACAATATCTCATGATAGATATTTCCTAAATACTGTGGTAGATAAAATATTAGTTTTAGATGAAACTGGTATAACTGAATACCTTGGTAATTATGACTACTATTTAGAAAAGAAAAAACAAGTTCAAGAAATGAGTACTAATGTTGAGGTTGTAGAGAAAACTAAAACACAACTAAAAGATGAAAAACGTAAAGAGAGAGAACAAAGAGAAATAGAAAAGAAAAACAGAGTTAAAAGACAAAATATAGAAAAAGAAATAGAAGAAACTGAATCTGAAATAGAAGAGCTGGACGTATTACTATGTCAAGAGGAGGTCTATTCTAATCCTGATAAATCAAAAGACGTTAGTCAAAAAAAATCATCTCTTGAAGATAAGTTATCTACTTTATATGAAGAGTGGGAATTATTTATGTAGAAGCCATTTATAGGCTTCTTTTTTATGTGGATAATTTCATAAGATAATATCATAATATAAAATGTTTTTAATTTAAATTTCTATTATTTATATAGTTACACACATACTTTATTATGATATTATTTAACAAGATGATTTTAAAATTAAATAAAGGGGTGATATTTTGCAAGGATTATTTTCTTTAAATGATGATAATAAGATGTTCTATAAAGTGCTTGTATCATTATGTATTCCTATAATAATACAACAACTTATATCAACATCAGTAAATGTAATAGATACTATGATGATAAGTAGTTTGGGCGAAACATCAGTAGCTTCTATCGGTGTTGCAAACCAGTTCTTTTTCTTATTTAGTATGTCTCTATCAGGTATTACTGGTGGTGCTGGAATATTTATTTCTCAGTTCTTTGGAAAAGGTGATACAACTAATATTCGTAAGGTAACAGGATTTACTATTATACTAGCAGTTTTACTTAGTCTAGTATTTTTTATACCAGCATTAATCATACCAACCGAAATTATTCATATATTTTCATATGACCCTGAAGTAATAAGACAATGCACAGAATACTTTAGTATAGTTGTATTTTGTTATCCTCTTATTGCTATGAGTAGTGTTTTTAGTGTAGGCTCAAGAGGAATTAGAAATCCTAAGCTAGGTATGATTTGTAGCTCAGTTGCGTTAATTGTTAATATAATTCTTAATTATGGCCTTATATTCGGTAATTTAGGGATGCCTATGTTAGGTGTTAAAGGTGCTGCACTTGCTACGGTTATAGCTAGAATAGTTGAATTTTCTTTACTAATTGGATATGTATACTTCTTTAAAAAAGATTATACTTTAAAGTTTGGTATAAAAGAATTAAAACTTATTGATAAAGAGTTTTCTTCATCATTTTTAAAAACTAGTTTTCCAATCTTCTTAAATGATACTGCATGGGCAATTGGTACAGTATTGTATTCAGTTGCGTACTCAAAAGCTGGTACTTCTGCCATAGCCGCTAGTCAAATAGCAACAAGTACAGGTAACTTCTTTATAATGACTGCTGTATGTATAGCTATAGGTGCATCTATAATGTTAGGTAATGAACTTGGCGCAGATAATATTGATAGAGCTATCTCTTATGCTAAAAAGTTCTCTGCTCTTGTATTTATTACAGGGCTAATTTTTGGAGGGTTGCTAATATTAAATATTCCTCTATTATTAAATATATTTAGTGTTACACCAAATTTAGCTCCTGATATAACTAAAATATTTATTATAATGGGTATTTTAATGGCTCTTAAGTCATTTAATACATTAATAATAATAGGTGTTTTAAGAAGTGGTGGAGATACTAGATATGCCTTATTTTTAGAGCTTGGATGTATGTGGTTAGTATCAATTCCATTAACATTTATAGCCGCATTTAAAGGTGCTCCTATTTATGTATTAGTATTATTAACTTATAGTGAAGAACTAGTTAAATTTATATTTGGTGTTCCAAGAGCTTTATCTAAAAAATGGGCTGCAAATATAGTAAAAGAAATGAATTAATTTAAAAAATAACTCTGAGAAATTTCTCAGAGTTATTTTTTATCACATTGTACCTATAAGTGCACTAAAAATATATATCACTAAAAATAATGTACTTATAATCCATAAGCCCACGGATATTTTTTTATTTTCTTCATAATAAATATATGATGCTATAAATCCAGAAACTATAGCTCCTGAACATAAAAAGTCTATTATTGATGTAGCTAATGAGCTTGCTAATATAGCATATAAATCTATTATTGATGTAAATACTAATAAAAACATAATTTGAAATATCACTGCTACAATTAACAGTACATTTGCTTTTTTCATAATTTCCCCTTATAACTTACAATTTATTGTGTTTATCTCTGTCCAATTTTTAGATTTGGAACAGCATTTAAACTCATATCATCTATTATTCCATTTATATAATTATAATATCCTGCACAACCTATCATAGCTGCATTATCTGTACATAAATCTACTGGTGGATATTTTATATCTATATTATTTTCTTTTCCTAATTTTGTTATTTTTTCTCTAAGTGCTGAGTTGCAAGCAACCCCTCCTGCTAAAGCAATTGTATTGTATCCTTTTTCCTTAGCTGCTTTTATTGCCTTTTGAGATAATACTTCTACAACAGCTTCTTGGAAAGATGCGCATACATCTTCTACTACTATTTCTTCTTTTTTCATCTTTTTAGCATTTAGATAATTTAATACAGCAGATTTTAATCCACTAAAACTAAAATCATAACCTTCATCTAAATAAGCTCTAGGAAAATCTATTGCATTTTTATTTCCTTGCTTAGCTAACTTATCTACTATAGGTCCTCCTGGATATCCTAATCCCATAGCTCTCGCTATCTTGTCAAAAGCTTCTCCAGATGCATCATCTCTTGTTCTTCCAAGTATTTCATATTTACCATAGTCCTTAACTTCTACTAAATGAGTATGTCCACCAGAAACTATTAAAGTTATAAATGGTGGCTTTAAATCCTTATGAGCTATATAGTTTGCACTAACATGCCCTTCTATATGATTTACTCCTACAAGTGGTTTATTTAAACAAAATGCTAATGATTTTGCATAAGATAATCCAACAAGTAAAGCACCAACTAAACCTGGTCCATAAGTTACTGCTATATGATCTATATCCTTTAATTCTATTTTAGCTTCATCTAAAGCTTCTTGTAATACTCCATCTATATTTTCTATATGCTTTCTTGATGCAACCTCAGGAACTACCCCACCGAATTTTTTATGTAAATCTATTTGAGTTGAAACTATATTTGTCAAAACTTCTCTACCATTTTTTAAAATAGCTATAGAAGTTTCATCACAACTACTCTCTACTGATAATGTTATTATATCTTTCATTACTACACCGCCTTTATATCACTCCACATAATCATGGCATCTTCTTTGTTGTTGCTATAGTATTCTTTTCTTATTCCTGCTAACTTAAATCCATACTTTTTATAAAGATTTTGAGCAACTATATTTGAAACCCTTACTTCTAAAGTCATTGATACTATATTACTTTCTCTGCAAAGCTCTACTAGTGCTTGTATTAGCTTGTCTCCTATTTTTCTACCTCTATAATCTTCATGTACCGCTACATTAGTGATATGGCCTTCATCAACAACAAACCATATTCCAACGTAACCTACTACTTTATCATCTATTTTAGCAACTAAATATCTAGCAACATCGTTACTTAATTCTTTTTTAAATGCATCTTTAGACCAATAATCTTCAAAGCAGTTTTTTTCAACCTCAAAAACTCCGTCAATATCTTTGGCCGTCATTCTTTCTATAACTATATTATTTTCCATCATTTAACCTCTTCATCTTTTCATCATATTGAACTTCTGCTTGAGATTTTCTAATATATACTGGATTTATAGTATAGCAATCATGAACATTTATATTATTTTTATACTTTTCAATACCTATTACACATAAGCTACTTGCTTTATTTACATTATGAGAAGGTGCTGTTATATGTATATTTTCTATTTCCTTAATCTTGTCTTCATATTTATATACAGCTTCTCCAACTAATATCCAATCTTCATTAGAGTTTGATAATTCTTCTAATAAATCATCTATCTCTACTACATCTACACCTTTTAACTCAACTAATTTTCCATTTTCATATTTATATTGTCCCATATAAACTTGAGTTCTTTGTGCATCTAATATAGAGCATATTTTCTTATCACATAAGTCCATATTCCCAGCTAATAATTCTACTGAATTAACACCTACCATTGGTATATTATTTACATGTGATATAGCCTTTGCTGTAGCCATACTTATTCTAAGTCCAGTAAATGATCCAGGTCCTTCACATATAGCTATTAGGTCCATATCATTAACATTTAAATCACTCATCTTAAGCATATTTTCTATCATAGGCATAAGCTTTTGAGAATGTGTCTTTTTTGTATTTACTGTATATTCACATATTAATTTATCATCTTCTATAACAGCTATGCTTGTAGCAAGAGAAGATGTATCTATTCCTAGTACCTTCATTATTTTGTCAACTCCTCAACTATCTTTTCATATTTTTCTCCCACTGGATTTAATATCATTTCTCTAGACATATCTTTGTATCTTAATTCTATATGTAAGTATTCTTCTGGAAGTATGTCTTCTATTAGATTTGCCCATTCTATTATGCATACTCCTTCTTCATTTATATACTCATCATATCCTATATCATACATTTCATCACTACTACCAATTCTGTATACATCAAAATGGTATAAAGGCATTTTTCCTTCATACTCATTTACTATTGTAAATGTTGGGCTAGTTATATAATCATCTACTTCTAGGGCCTTTGCAAGACTTTGAGTCATTGTAGTCTTTCCAGCTCCTAAATCTCCTATTAAACATATAACACTTCCTGGTGTTAGCAATTTTCCTAATTTATATCCAATTTCTTTTGTTTTATTTTCATCTTCTAAATATATTTTAATCATAAATTCATCTCCATAAATAGTTTGAAAAAATTATCAACTAGATATTATTATATTATAACCATCTGGTATTATAAAGTATTTATAAATATAATATACATTTATGGTTGACTTTTTGAAAATAGTGAACTACTATTTAATTAAGAATATAAGTTAATTGAAACCATGAAGGTTTTTAAAGGTACAGGTGTATGTACTTTTAAAAACCTTTTTTAAATTTACTCTATATTCCTAACCCTTTTTAAAATAATTATTTCCTACTGCCTGTAATGTAGGCAGTTTTTTCTTTTTAGTTTAATATTTTATCCATATTCATTATAAATAAATTTTTTTATAAAATATGTATATAATCTTTCAATATGATAATAATTATAGTATAAGAAATATTTATTCCCCCAAACAATATATTCCTTATTCCCCTAAAGCACTTGCTAAGAAATTAGTAGGTGC
Source organism: Romboutsia sp. D33t1_170424_H2 (assembly GCF_015669105.1). Lineage (NCBI taxonomy): Bacteria > Bacillati > Bacillota > Clostridia > Peptostreptococcales > Peptostreptococcaceae > Romboutsia > Romboutsia sp. D33t1_170424_H2. The sequence continues at coordinate 79,090 of NZ_JADOZQ010000009.1, forward strand.
TTTTTACTTTGAATACACATATAATTAAGTTAGAGATATGCAAATAAAGAAACAAAGTTAATAATAAATATATTCTTATATAAAAAATATTTAATTTCTAAATAAAACGAAAAAATAGAGAGATTAATTTTTATAATCTCTCTATTTTTTCGTTTTATCTAAATTACATAAATTTAAATAGATATATTAAACCTACTATCCCAAGCACTATTAGCCCTATAGCAACATATCTTTCTATCTTAGTAAATTCAGGTTTATCTGGCTCTATTTCTTTTCTTGCTTTTTTAAATACTGGAATACCTATCGCATAGATAATTAGTGATATTAATAAATATTCTAGCCCCGCTGCATATAATAACCATAACCCATATATAGTACCTATTATGGCAGTTATATATGCATAAGTACGGCTTGCAAATATTTTTTTCGGATAAGCATCCTCTTTTGAAGATATTTTATATAAGTATAAAGTTGAAGCTATATAACAAGGTAAAGCCATAACACTTGTTATACTTAACATCATATTCCAAGCATTTCCGGTAAAGTGAACACATATTAATATTATTTGCATTACAATAGTAGATGCAAGTAATGAAAATGATGGTGCTTCTTTTTTATTTTCTTTTGTAAATACTTTAGGGAATGTTCCATCTTTTGCTGCTGCATATGGTAATTCTGTTAACATAACTGTCCATATAAGCCAAGAACTTAGAATGGCTATAATTACACCAACATTCATTATTATACTACCCCATTTACCCATTATAGTCATTAAGACTGCTGCAGTTGACGGTGGTGCCATTTTAGATACAGCCCCTTGAGGAACTACACCAAGTGGTAATAATGAAAGCATAGTGTATAGTAAAAGACAAGTTAAGAACCCTAAAAATGTAGCTTTCCCAACATCTTTTTGTGATTTAGCTCTACCAGATACAACAACCGCTCCTTCTATACCTGTAAATACCCATAAAGTTACCAGCATGGTACTCTTAACTTGAGGCAATAATCCACCTAGCGCGCTATCATGAACTGATGCAACAGTTTTTAAGCCCCAAAAATCAGTAAAGAAGAGTGAAACTTTAAATGATATAGCTAATACTAATATAAATATAGCTAATGGAACTAGTTTACCGATTGTTCCTATTACATTTAAAAATGCAGCCTGTTTAACACCTGATAAAACTGCAAAATAAATAACCCAAAGTACTATTGACCCACAAACAATAGACAACCAGTTATTCCCACCTGTAAAATATGATGGAAAGAAATAGTTAAGTGAATCCATTAATAGTACTGCATATCCTACATTGGCGAAAGAGTTACATATCCAATACCCCCATGCCATTAAGAAACCTGTAAATTTACCAAATCCTAACTCACCATAAGCATATATACCAGTTGTCACATCTGGTCTGGCTGCTGCAAGCACTCTAAAAGTATTTGCAATAAACCACATACCAAAACCAGTTATTATCCATGCAATTAGTATTGCACCGGCAGATGCATGCTGAGCCATATTTTGTGGTAGATTATAAACTCCACCACCTAGCATAGCACTTATTACTACGCCCGCTAGAGCAACTACACCAAGCTTTTTAGTGCTATTATCTTTCGCTTCGCTACCGCTACTTTTATCGCTCATAATAGCCCTCCTAAATTTCATTAAGTTTTATGAAAATTACTAGCTTTAAGTGCATTTTGTAATTTAAACTCTTAACAAAATGTACTTAAAATGATTATTTCTGAGTACATTCTGTTAATGGTTTAAATTCCATCTCATCTAACCACTCATTAAGTGTTAATTGATTTAAACTTGAAAATCCGCTTTCAGGTACTGCATCTCTTGCTAAAGTTACATATGGAGCGCAAGTTAATGCATTTCCGATTTCACCTGGTTTCATTATTGTATATGCAAATCCTACATAAGTTCTATCAAATACTACATGTGAATCTCTACCACACTCTTTAACTGACCAAGCAACTGCTTTTCTGTGTTTTTCTAAGAATTTTTTTAGATCTTCTTCATTATCATTTTTTGTCCAAAGTCCCGCATCTTCTATAAATAAATCCGCACAATTATCTCTATCATTTGATAATGAAATTGCTATAAATGACCAAACTCCGTAAGCTTCTCCTTCTTTTAAAGGTCTATTTTCTTTTGGTCTATAAGATGTAACACTCTTGTTTGCGCATATTACATGAGCTCCTGGTATTGTTGGGAAACGTCTATTTTTTTCTGTACCGAATAATTCAATACCTGCTTCTAATAAAGGTTTAGCGTCATACACTTTAAGTGGTGTTCCATCAAATTGTTCTACATCAAATAATGGTTGTTCTTTTTCATCCGCTATATTCATATGTGTTGCTAAATCATAACCCCATACTTGCCCTGCTATACCGCAAAAAGATGAAGCTGTGAGCATATTTATTTGACCGACATATGCATCATTTATTTCCGCTCTATCATATGAAACTATTCCGTCTAATAAGAAGTCATCTGTTTTTTTAACTGTACCAACAGAAACTGTAAGAACTGAAACATATCCATTTCCATAAGCTCCTGGCATTCCGTATCCATCACAGTAACGATTGTATGGACTTATAGCTGTTTTATCTACCTTAGCCGCTCTTACTTTTCTTACCTTTCTGGGGCCTACCCCTATAGTTCGATTTCTCTGTTCTTCTAAATTTTTGTTCATTTTGAACACCTCCCAAAAATTATATACAGCAAATCGCTGTACATGAGTACATATACCCTTGACAAAAAAACAAAATCAGAAAACGTTTATTTCTTTATATTTAGAAATTTACTAAAGTTCTATATACTTGTACATTATTTTAATGATTATTTATATCATACGCTTTATTAGATATAATAAATTTTTCCTTTAATAATTATAGATTTTTTCAATTTAACCTATTTTTTTGCATACATTATAATAAACCTAAAAAAATTTAATATGAATATAAAATTAATATCTATAGATATATATGATGCTCTTCTAATAAATCAATAAACTATTTCTAAAAAAATAAAACTGCTATTAAAAATGCTTTTACTAAAGATATTTATGTTGCTATCACTACTGGCAGAGTATATGATTGTGCTAAATTATACTCTGATTAAATCGGATTAAACACTAATAATATCCTCTAATAAGGCTTTTATTGATAGAAGTGATGGGCAAGCTATTTTAAATAACTCATTAACATCTAATGAATTTAAATATTTTTTAGATACTCCAAAAAAATATAGAGTGTTTTCTTATTTAACTGCGAACTTTGGTATTGCATCAATTAATGTGCTTTCAGAAAATTATATTTATAAATTTTTAAATAATCATCTAAAAGACGATGGAAAAATCAAATTTGAAATTTTAAAAAAGATGAAATTATACATAGAAGTAATAGCAAAAATATTTATCAATGATTGAATACGCAGAATTTAGAGTTGCTATGGAGAATATAATTTATAAAGCAAAAAATTCGCTCAATATATAACATCATCAAATACTAATTCAGATGTTGCTAATATATAAAAAATTCGTATTAAAAACATGTAACAATTAATGAAGTATTACATATAAATTAGTTATAAACAGTAACCAAATATGCTTGTATGTACATGTGATTTTAAAAATAATTATATGGTGAAAATATGAGGGGAATATCTTTCCCAAGTACCTCGTCCTAGTATAGTAAGTTTTAATTTTGGGAGGTATTATATGAAAAACTGGATATACTCTTTATTATCTCTTATCGTATTGATTACTACTAATTTTTTAATCTCTAAATTATTTAATACATCATTTATAGAAATGTCATTTTTAACAGGTTTATTAATATCAATGATTATTTTTTATTTCTCTAGCGAAGGTGGATTTTTTACTTCCAAAACTGACCTACCAATTAAGCACTTATTAGAAAGTAAATCTCGTAGAAATACACATTTTTTAAGATTTTATATAAATACTCCTTTTATAGTTTCTGTGCTATATACTATAATTGCTGCTATTTTAAGTATAATTGTATATTGGGAGTATTTTTAGTTAAAATTTAACTTGCCAACATATTTATTATTTTATATAACTTTTTAAATTTATCGTCATGTTTAAAATTTATAAAAATAAAGCTATCCCTTCTAAGAGATAGCTTTATTTTTATTTCATTCTATTTAAAACTTTTTCAGTTTTTTTATACATTGGTAATGTTAGTAAAGACATTATCGTTGCTTTTAATATGTTAAATGGTGCTATTATCCATATAACAAAGCTTAGTTTATCTACTATTACTGGATTTATAGCCGCTCCCATTTCTATAACAGCTTTAATTGGCATTATAGTACTATAAAATGGTAACATCATAAAATAATTAGATAAACACCCTACTATTGTCATTACTATAATTCCTAATAAAAGGCCAATTATAAGATCTTTCGTTTCTCTTTTTTTACTATATATATATGATACCGTCCATACAAATGACCCGCCTATTATAAAGTTTGCTAGCTCTCCTACTCCGCCTGTAGTAGACATTCCTGTTATAAATTGAAGTAAATTCTTTAAAAAAGCTATCATAACACCAGCAGCAGGTCCTAAAGTTATTCCTCCTAAAAGTGCTGGTAAATCCGATACATCTATTTTTAAAAAATCTGGAAACAGTAATGGTATCGGGACTGATATGAACATAAGTATATATCCGATAGCCGATAATATCCCTACCTTTACTAATGTAGATGTAGAAAACATCCTATTACTTTTAAGTGTTTGTTGCATAATTTTTACCTCCTAATTTTTATTAGGAAAAATAAAAAGCTCGAAGATCTTACCTTCGAGCCTTTATGGATATAGCAAAAAACTATAAATATGTCCTTATATATAGATATTTCCATAAATATCTTCTCTCATCCAGACTTTACTGTCGGCTTTGGAATTTCACCAAATCATGCTACTTCTGTAGCTCGCGGGCTATAACCGCCGGTAGGGAATTTCACCCTGCCCCGAAGATCTTCAGAAACTATTTAATTTTCCGTATACTTTAATAATATTAAATAGTTCATTCAAAGTCAACTGGTTATTAGATATAATTTTTGGGTATAGTTTTATTTCAATTACAATATTATTATACCCATAACTATCTTCTATAAACTATTTTTCCATCTATAATAGTCATTAGTACATTACTTTGTATTTCTAGAGGGCAACCGTCCCATACAACTATATCTGCATCTTTTCCAACTTCTAAAGATCCCACCCTATCATCTACTCCTAAAGTTTTGGCTGGATTTATAGTTATAGCTTCTAATGCTTTTTCTTTTTCCATACCATGTTTTACTGCTATTCCAGAGCATATTGGCAAGTACTGTACTGGTATTACAGGATGATCTGTTGTTAATGAAACTTGAAGTCCTTCTTTTGCAAGTATACCTGCTGTATCAAAAGTCAGATTTCTAAGCTCTATTTTAGATCTTTCTGATAATGATGGGCCAACTACAACAGGATATCCCTCTTCGGCTAATTCATCTGCTATAATATGTCCTTCTGTACAATGATCTAAAGTTAACTTTATATCAAATTCTTTAGCTATTCTTATAGCTGTGAATATATCATCTGCTCTATGTGCATGAACTTTAAATGGTATTTCACCCTTTAATATAGGTATCATACATTCCATTTTCATATCATATTCTGGTTTATCATGATCTTCATGTTCTTCGTATAACTCTATTTCTTCTAAATATTCTTCAGCTTTTTTTAAATGCTCTCTTAAAAGTGCAGCTATAGCCATTCTAGTTTGAGGCATTTTTTCATCTCTACCATAACAACTCTTCGGATTTTCTCCAAATGCAATTTTTGACGCTACTGGATTTTTTAGAACCATTTTATCTATTCTTTTTCCATAAGTTTTTATAGCTATACATTCTCCACCCATCACATTAGCACTTCCAGGTGTTGTACATACTGATGTTATACCACCTTGGACTGCTTCTGTAAATGTATTATCCATTGGATTTATACCATCTATTGGATTTAAGTGTGGTGTTATAGGGTCTGTTTCTTCATTTCCATCAGCACCCTCAAATCCCATTCCATCTTCCCATAATCCTAGATGCGTATGTGCATCTATAAATCCTGGAAATACAAATTTTCCTTCTACATCTATTGTTTTTATATCCTCTTGAGAAGTTATATTACTTCCTATTTCTTTTATTTTTCCATTTTCTATAAGGATATCTCCTTCAATTATTCCATTTGTTATAGTGTTTATTACACCATTTTTTATAAGAAGCATATCTTCCCTCCTAATATAGTTTATATGTTCATAGATAAAGCTACTCTTTGTTTATCCATATCTACTCCTATAACTTTTACATCTATGATATCTCCTACTGTAACTATGTCCATAGGATCCTTTACAAAACTTTTACTCATTTGAGATTTGTGAACTAATCCGTCATTTTTTATACCTATATCAACAAATGCACCAAAGTCTACTACGTTTCTAACTGTTCCTTTTAATACCATTCCTTCTTTAATGTCTTCTATCTTTAAGACATCTGTTCTAAGTACAGGTTTCATACCGTCTTCTCTAGGGTCCCTACCTGGCTTTTTAATTTCAGATATAATGTCTTTTAATGTTAATTCTCCAACTTCTAACTCTTCACTTAATTTTTTAAGCCCTATTTGTTCAACTTTAGCATCTATACCTTCTATATTTTTATTTCTTAAGTCATCCATTGAGTATCCTAATAATTTTAACATACTTTCACAAATCTTATAACTTTCTGGGTGAACTGAAGTATTATCTAAAGGATTCTTAGCATCTAATATTCTCATAAAACCTGCACATTGAGTGAAAGCTTGAGGCCCTAGTCTTTTTACTTTTTTAAGTTGTGCTCTAGATGTGAAATCTCCATTTTCTTCTCTATATGCTACTATATTTTTAGCTATACTATGGCTTATACCAGCAATATGCTCTAATAAAGAATATGATGCAGTATTTAAATCTACTCCAACACTATTAACTGAATCTTCAACAACTCCACCTAGAACCTGCTCTAATCTTTTTTGATTAAGATCATGTTGGTATTGACCTACACCTATACTCTTAGGGTCTATTTTTACAAGCTCTGCTAATGGGTCTTGTAATCTTCTAGCTATTGATATAGCACCTCTTATAGATACGTTTATGTCTGGATGTTCTTCATTTGCAAGTTCTGATGCAGAATATACAGATGCTCCTGCTTCGTTTACTATTATGTATTGAACTTCTTCATCCATCTCTTTAATCATGTCTGATACTATTTTTTCTGATTCTCTTGATGCTGTTCCATTTCCTATAGATATTATATCTATGGAATATTTTCTTATTAATTCTTTTAACTCTTTTTTAGCTTCTTCTACTTTGTTTTGTGGCTGTGTAGGATAAACAGTTGTAAAATCTAATAATTTACCATTTTTATCTACAACAGCTATTTTGCATCCTGTCCTAAATGCTGGGTCAAATCCCATGACTACCTTATCTTTAACAGGCGGTTGTAATAATAAACTTTTTATATTTTTACCAAATACACTTATTGCTCTTTCTTGTGCATTTTCTGTTAGTTGATTTCTTATTTCTCTTTCTATAGATGGGAATATTAATCTCTTATAAGCATCCTCTATAGATGATATTATTTCTTCTTTTGATTTATTCTTTTCTTTTACATATTCACTTACTATATGATTTATTACTTTATCATTGTTTATTTCTAATTTAACTTTTAAGAATCCTTCCTTTTCCCCTCTATTTACTGCTAGTACTCTGTGAGGAGCCATTGTCTTTACTGCTTCATTGTAGTCGTAGTACATATCATAAACTGATTTTTCATCTTTAGAATTTTTTGTACTAATCATACCTTCTCTTAATGCTAATTCTCTTATATATTTTCTTATCTTAGCATCTTCCGAAACTACTTCGGCAATTATATCTTTTGCACCTTTTATAGCATCATCTTCACTATTTACGTCTTTTTCCGTATTAATATATTTTTTAGCTTCTATACTTATATCTTCTACTTCTCCATTTAGTATAGCTAAAGCAAAATTTTCTAATCCTTTTTCTTTTGCTATAGTTGCTCTTGTTCTTTTCTTTTGTTTAAATGGAGCATAAATATCTTCTACTTCCTGAAGTGTATTTGCTTTTGCTATGTTTTTTTGTAATTCTTCAGTAAGTTTTCCTTGCTCTTCTATGATTCTTATGACATCTTCTTTTCTACTTTCTAAATTTCTTAAATATACTAGCTTATCATGAAAAGCTCTTAATACAACATCGCTCATTTCACCAGTCATTTCTTTTCTATATCTAGCTATGAAAGGAATTGTATTGCCTTCGTCTATAAGCTTGATAGTATTTTTTATTTGTTCATCTCTAAGGTTAAACTCTTTTTTTAAGATTTCATTTATTTTCATATTTGTCCTCTTCTTTCGTAGAAATTTATATGTAGCCTCAAAATAGGGCTCGAGAATAAAATTCTCAAGCCCTTATTTTACTATTTACTAGATTTATTCATTTTTAAATATTCATTTATAAATAAATCTATATTTCCATCCATTACGCTATCTACATTACCTACTTCTGCATTAGTTCTATGATCTTTAACTAACTTGTATGGTTGGAATACATATGACCTGATTTGACTTCCCCAAGTTATTTGAGAATATTTACCTTGAATGTCTTCTATCTTTTCTTTTTGCTCTAACTCCTTAAGTTCTATAAGCTTCGCCATAAGCATTCTCATTGCGGTATCTTTATTTTTATGCTGAGATCTTTCGTTTTGACACTGAACTACTACCCCTGTAGGAATATGTGTTATTCTTACAGCTGAATCTGTAGTATTTACATGCTGTCCTCCTGCTCCAGAGGCTCTGTATGTGTCTATTTTCAAATCAGCTTGGTTAATATCTATATTTATACTTTCATCTAACTCTGGTAGCACATCTATTGATGCAAATGAAGTATGTCTCTTTCCTGATGGATCGAAAGGAGATATTCTTACTATACGATGAACTCCCTTTTCACTCTTTAGGTATCCATATGCATTCATTCCTTCTATTAGAAGTGTTGCACTTTTTATACCTGCTGCTGGGTCTGATAGCATATCTAAGACTTTAACCTTATAATCCTTACCTTCTCCCCATCTAATATACATTCTTAGTAGCATTTGTGCCCAATCTTGAGCATCTAAACCACCAGTTCCTGCATTTATAGATAAAATTGCATTATTTTTATCATATTCTCCGCTAAGTAATGTTTTAATTTTAAGAGTATCTATTTCTTTTTCAAGGTTCGATATAGACTCTTCTATTTCTTTTTCTATAGATTCATCATTTTCTTCTAGTCCTAATTCTATTAAAACTTCGATTTCTTCTAATGAATCTTTTAAAGTGTTAAATTCTCCTACTGTTTCTTTTAAAACCTTATTTTCTTGAAGAACCTTCTGAGCAAGTTCATTGTTGTTCCAAAAATCTTGCTCGTTCATTTTTTTCTCGTTTTCTTCTATTTTAGCTAGTGCACCAGCAATGTCAAAGAGAAACCCTCATTTCATCTAGATTTGAAGACATTGACTCTATGCTATTTCTATAGTCTTGTAATTTTAACATTTCTGTCCTCCGAAATTATCTACCACAACATTTTTTGTATTTCTTTCCACTCCCACAAGGGCAATCATCATTTCTTCCTACTGTTTCTTCTTTTCTAACAGTTTTGTTTGATGATTCTTCATCAGTATTTGATGATAAGTGATTAACATCTATAACCTGTTTTCTTTCTACAGGCTCTTCTATAGTTATATTAAATAGGTATCTTACAGTATCTTCTTTGATATGCTTAGTCATTTCATCAAACATATCAAATCCTTCCATTTTGTATGCAACTACTGGATCTTGTTGACCTATTGCACGAAGACCTATACCTTGACGCAATTGATCCATTGCATCTATGTGATCTATCCAATGGTTATCTACTGATTGAAGTAATACTACTCTTTCAACTTCTCTCATTCTTTCAGATCCTATTCTTTCCTCTTTACCTTGATATATCTTCATTGCTATGTTATAAACTTCTTCTACTATTTGAGTAGTATTAAGTTTTTCCACATCTGGTATTTCTATACTTCCTTTTGGTAGGAATACATGATATAAGTAATCCCTAAATCCAACGAAATTAAATCCATTTTCTAAAGTATATGCAGCTACTGTGTCTTCTATTATAGATAAAATCATGCCTTGTATTTGTTCTTGTAAGTTTTCACCCTCTAATACACGTCTTCTCTCAGCGTAGATTATTTCTCTTTGCTTATTCATAACATCATCATATTGAAGTACATGTTTTCTTATACCAAAGTTTCTACCTTCAACTTTCTTTTGAGCACTTTCTATTGATTTAGTTAACATCTTATGCTCTATAGGCATATCTTCTTCAAGACCTATTTTTTCGACAACAGAAGTTATTCTCTCACTTCCGAATAATCTCATAAGGTCATCTTCTAAAGATATATAGAATCTTGAACTACCTGGGTCCCCTTGACGACCAGCACGTCCTCTTAACTGATTATCTATTCTTCTAGATTCATGTCTTTCTGTACCTATGATAGCTAAACCACCAGCTTTTAAAACTTCTTCTTGCTCTGCTTGAGTTTGCGCTTTATATTTTGCATATAATTTTACGTATTCTTCTCTAGCTGCAAATAAGTCTTCATTTCCTTCTTTTTCTATTCCCTCTAATGATGAATCTACTTTATTTATAATGTCTTCTTCGTATCCCATTTTCTTCATTTCTTTTTTAGTTAAGAAAGTAGGATTACCTCCTAGAACTATATCCGTACCACGACCTGCCATGTTAGTTGCTATTGTTACTGCTCCTAATCTACCAGCTTGTGATATTATTTCTGCTTCTTTTTCATGGTATTTTGCATTTAATACTTCATGCTTTATTCCTCTTCTTTTTAATAGATGAGATAATAATTCTGAAGTTTCTATTGAAACTGTACCTACTAGTATAGGTTGCTTTGTTTTATGTCTTTCTATTATATCCTCAGCAACTGCATTAAATTTACCTTTCATATTTTTATATACAGAGTCTGGTAAATCTTCTCTTTGTATCCCTTTATTTGTAGGTATTTGAACAACATCCATTTTATATATTGCTTTAAATTCTTCTTCTTCAGTTTTAGCTGTACCTGTCATACCTGATAACTTGTTGTACATTCTGAAGTAATTTTGGAATGTTACAGTAGCTAATGTTTTTGATTCCCTTTGTATTCTTAAACCTTCTTTAGCTTCTATAGCTTGGTGTAATCCTTCAGAGTATCTTCTACCAAACATAAGTCTTCCTGTAAATTCATCAACTATAACTATTTCTCCATCTTTAGATACATAGTCAACATCACGCTTCATTATAACGTGCGCTTTTAATGCTTGGTTTATATGATGATATAACTCTATATGAGCTACATCAGTTATATTATCAACATTGAAGTAAATTTCTGATTTTTGTATACCTGATTCTGTTAAAGATACCGCTTTTTGTTTTTCTTCTATCTCATAGTCATCTGGCTTTAGTGTTAATACAAATGTATTTGCATCCGAATATAAGTGAGTAGATTTATCTCCAGGTCCTGATATGATAAGAGGAGTTCTTGCTTCATCGACAAGTATTGAATCGACCTCATCCACTATAGCATAGTTTAATTCTCTTTGAACCATTTGTTCTTTATGTATTACCATATTATCTTTTAAGTAATCAAACCCATACTCATTATTTGTTCCATAAGTTATGTCACATTGATATTGTTCTCTTCTAACTTCTGGGGTTTGACCGTGAACTATTACACCTACAGTCATTCCTAAAAACTCATATACTTTTCCCATTTGCTCTTTATCACGTTTTGCTAAGTAATCATTTACAGTTACTACATGTACCCCTTTTCCTGTAAGAGCGTTTAGGTATACTGGAGCTGTTGCAACCAATGTTTTACCTTCCCCTGTTTTCATCTCTGCTATTCTACCTTGATGTAGCACTATCCCACCTATAAGCTGTACTCTATAGTGTCTCATACCTAGTACTCTTTTAGATGCTTCTCTAACTACAGCAAATGCTTCTGGTAAAATACTATCTATACTTTCTCCACCATCTAGTCTTTCTCTGAATATATTAGTCATATTCTTAAGTTCTTTATCTGTCATAGGCTCGAACTTTGATTCTAAAGAGTCTATTTCATCAACTATCTTATTGAATTTTTTTAGTTCTCTTTTATCTGCCATATTGAATAAATTATCTAAAAAACCCATGTTTAGCATCTCTCCTCGCTCATTTATTGTACTATTATACATTTTACCATAAAAACAATAGATTTTATATTGTTATATTTACCATGTATTTACTTGATCTCGCTTAATATCTACAAACAAAATAAATGCCACTAACAAAGATTTTATATGTCTTTAATTAGTGGCATTATTTTTAATATATAAATACATTAATACAGATTACTCATGTTCTATCATCCCATATCCACCATTTCTACGTCTATAAACTATAGAAATATCATCAGTATCAACATTTCTGAACATATAGAAATCATGTCCTATAAGATCCATTTGTAAAACAGCTTCTTCTGCACTCATAGGCTTCATATCAAATTTCTTATGTCTTTCTATAACTATGTCTATATTTTCTTCATCCTCAGAATAATCACTATCCTCTAATAAATCATCTGTTTGATATCTTATACTCTCATTTACATGGTGTCTATCCTGCAATCTTTTTTTATATTTTCTTAATTGTGTATTTAATTTATCGTATACAACATCTATAGCAGCATATAAATTTTCTTCTATATCTTCTGCTCTTATTATTGGTCCACTTATAGGGATTATTGTTACTTCTATTTTGTGTCTAGCTTTTTTAGCACTAACAGTTACTTTAGCCTCTGTTGATGGATGAAGATAATAATCTAACTTACCTATTTTTTCTTCTATCGATGACTTTATTCCATCTGTTAGTTCTATTTGTTTTCCAGATATAATTATATTCATAAGAACATCTCCCTTCGGTTATAACGGTATAAAACTTATATTTTATACTTACATAATATATTCTATATCGACTTATACAATCCTTTATTTTTATTGTTTACTTTTATAATTTATTATATTCAAATAAAGTTATATTATTTTATTTATTAATATTTACTATTATCATGTGGATTAATGTTTTTATTACCTTTGTGGATAATGTGGATAAATTTGTTAATAACTCTTAAATACTGTATTTCTAGCTATTCATAATTCTTCAACTATCCACATATATCAATAATAATTGTGATTAATTTGTGAATTATTGTCGTAATTTAAATTTTTGTAAAAAAAAAGCACCTCTGAAGGTACTTTTGAATATTTAGCTGACCTGGTTTTTGACCCCACACTCGCCTACTGGAGGGTTCGCTTGGGTTTGCCGCACTACTAGCTCTCTCGATTTTATATCGGTAGGTCTTACTTCTAAGCCGCACCATGATCATTAACCCAATTTTTAGTGTTAACTTACGTGGATCCCTTTGCCTGCGACTGGCTTGGACTTTCAACCACAGACCTAAATATTACTTATCTATTTTAATATTTTAGTAACTTAATGTCAATAGTAATTTTAGGTATCAATGGTTCTAGTTAAAAATGTTATCACTGTAACCCTATTTACATTATTTAACTTTAATATTTTTGATATTTCATTTACTGTTGACCCTGTTGTAAAAATATCATCCACTAATAAAATATTCTTATTTTTTAATTTGAACGATTCTTCCTTTAATTCAAATACATTCTTTAATTCTTTCTTCCTCTCTTCTTTATTCAATTTGTAAAGTCTTTTTGTATTTTCAGTTCTTACAATTATATCTAAAACATCTTTACCTAATATCTCACCTAAGTACTTAGCTATTTTCTCTGATTGATTAAAACCTCTTTTTCTTTGTCTTTTTTTATGAAGTGGAACAAACAAAATATAATCAAATTCTAAAGGCTCTAGGTCTATCCTTTCTTTCATTATAGTCGCTATATATCTACTCATATATGTCTTACTATTATACTTTAATCCAAAAACTACTTTTTTGCTAAATTCACTATATTCTATACATGATATAGCTCTATCAAAATAAAAAGATTTACATTTACAATATCTACAATTGTAAGTATCTATTTCTCCTAAAGAATCATTGATAGTTGGTTTTCCACATTTTAGGCATCCATCTAATATAAAATGTAATTCCTTAAAGCAAGATGTACATAATGAATATGTATTTGTAGTTTTTATAGGATTGTTGCAAATTATACAAGATATATTATCTGGATACAATAATTCTAAACTTGTATGAAATATTTCTCTTATTAGTTTTTGTTTATGTATTAAGAAATTATACATCTATTTAATTAACAAACCTTCTTCCTTAAATTTATTTAGCTTATAGGATAAATTTGAATGTCTATTATTAATTCTATTGTTCTTTATCATGTATTCTAAATACTTTACATCTCCTACTAGTACAACTAGTTTTTTTGCTCTAGTTACTGCTGTATATAATAAATTTCTACTTAAAAGCATTGGTGGAGCCCAGGTTATAGGTATTACAACTACTGGAAACTCACTTCCTTGGCTTTTATGAATAGTAGTACAATAACTATGATCTAACTCATCTAGCTCATCATAGGTATATGATACAATTTTGACTTGATCAAATATAACGTATACTATCCTTTTATCTTTATCTATATGATATACATATCCAATATCACCATTGTATATACCTTCTCCACTATCAGTTTTATCCTCATTCTCCCATTTTCTAGTATAATTATTTTTTATTTGCATGACTTTATCGCCAACTCTAAAAATCCTTCGTTGGAAATTTTCTTCTACCTTATACTTTTCTGGTTTATTAAGATGCTTTTGAAGTTCTATATTTAAATTTGTAACTCCTAAATCTCCTTTTCTCATAGAAGATAAAACTTGTATATCTTTTAATTTATCTACATTATAAAATTTAGGTAATCTCTCACTTACTAAACCTATTATTTCATTTATTATCTCTTCATTGGTATTTTTTCTTATAAAAAAGAAGTCTTTTCCTTTAGAGTTTAAATGTAATGGCTGTCCATTATTTATTTTATGGGCATTAACTACTATCATACTTTCTTGAGCTTGCCTAAATATCTCAGTTAATCTAACTACTTTTATAACACAAGAATCTATCATATCTTTAAGTACATTTCCTGCACCTACTGATGGTAATTGGTCACTATCACCAACTAATATAACCCTTGTTCCAGGTTTAATTGCCCTTAGTAAAGAGTACATTAGTAAAATATCAACCATAGAAACCTCATCTATTATTATTACATCGGCTTTTATTGGCTCTTCTTCATTTTTCATAAATTGAAGTTCATCACTATCTGTTGCATATCCCATTTCTAGCAATCTATGTATAGTCTTAGCCTCTTTACTTGAAGTTTCACTCATCCTCTTTGCTGCTCTTCCTGTTGGGGCAGCTAATACAACTTCTTGATTATTGTTTTCAAATATTTTTATTATGGTGTTTATAGTAGTGGTTTTTCCTGTTCCCGGACCACCAGTTATTATTACTACGCCACCTTCTATTGCTTCTTTTACAGCTAACATTTGATTGTTAGCAAGCTTTATACCTTCTTCTTTTTCTACTACTCTTATCTCTTCTTCTATATCTATATTTAAATCTTTAAATTCATGCTGAGATAATTTTATTATTTGTTTACATACTCCATTTTCCGATAAATAGTATGGTATTAAATATATTAGATGTTGATTATCTTTTTTCTCTATATGTATTTTTTGATCATATGCAAGTTCTAGTATGCACTCTTTTACAAGCTCTCCTTTTACCTCTAATAATTTAATAGCTTCTTGTATAAGGATATTTTCTGGTAGGTATGTATGACCATTCCCTAATGATTGGTTTAGAGTATAGAGTATTCCTTGAGAGACCCTATCTTTTGAATTTTTTTCAATTCCTATTTTACTAGCTATATTATCTGCTATTTTGAATCCAACACCTCTTATATCTTCCGCTAATTTATATGGATTCTTGTTTATAACTTCAATAGCTTTGTTTTTATACTTTTTATATATTTTCATACAGTAGTTAGGAGTTATTCCATATGGAGAAAGTTCTATTATTATATTTCTAAGTTCTCTATTTTCTTCATAGCTTTTTACTATCTGATCTATTTTCTTTTGACCTATACCATCCACTTCACTCAGCCTATGAGGATTATTTTGAATTATATCTAATGTACTTACTCCAAACTTATCCACTATTTTTTTTGCCATTTTTTCTCCGATTCCATGTATCATACCAGAAGATAAGTATACATATATCCCCTCCAGAGATGTTGGTGTTACTGGCATAAATTTATTTACTTCAAACTGAGTTCCATAAGTTTTATGATTTGTCCATTTTCCTTCAACTTCTATGCTTTCCCCCACCGATAAAGTAGGCATACAACCAACTATGACTACTTCATTATCTGAGTTAGCCAAGTGGGCTATAGTGTACCCATTATCCTCATTTTTAAATACTATATCACTTATCATTCCTTCTAATCTTTCCATATTCATCTCCTACAACCCATAATATTTCTATCGTTCACTTAAGTTGTATTTATTATACCTTTTATACAAAAAAAATTCACCCCTTTAACTGGGGTGAATTATCTATAGTTATTTTAAATTATTGTCCTAATGCTTCTTTTCTTAATAGCTCTGCTTTATCAGTTCTTTCCCATGGTAAATCTATATCTGTTCTACCAAAGTGACCATAAGCTGCTACTTGCTTGTATATAGGTCTTCT